>JAQBYJ010000023.1 GCA_027622555.1 Verrucomicrobiota bacterium | reverse complement strand
ACCTGCGGTTTTCAAACTTTCCCTTCAGTCACCGACCCCGAAGCAAGCAACGGGGAATAACAAGTTTAACCCTTGGCGTATTAGTTCTTTGGTCGGTTTCGCTTTGGGTATTTGATGTTTGGAAGTATCATTTGCCGAGTTGGTCCCGTGAACGAGGAACTAAGATTCGAGATTTTGCTGCATCTAAAGATCTGGATCCTGCCGGACATGATATTTCTCAGTTTTTCAAAGTCAGCAACCAACGAGCTTTGGAGTTAACCGAAAAATATAAACTCCACTAGTAACTCCATTTTTATTAAGTTGTCCTTTTGTATTTGAGTGGTTCGCCGAGAATCGGTTTTCCACCTCGTTTGAGATTTTTATTCTAATGTCCAATTCAGAAATTCACTCCAAGCCAAAACACCTTTATTGGTTATTCGCTGGCTCTCTTTCAGCTTGGATACCCTTGATTGTTCATTTTGAAAACTTTTGGAAGTTTTACTACTTCATGGATGAATGGGATTTGATTAATAAGATGCACATGCTCGGATATGGAAACTGGCTTCTGGGATTTTATGGCGGAAACTTCGTTCCATTATTTAAGCTTTTTTGGTCTGGGTTGATTTTTGGAGGCAATGGAAACTATCACCTTTTATTGGTCGCAGGCTTTTTTCTTCATATGTGTTTCCTTTTTTTACTGGGCAGTTTACTCCGGGCTTGGGGTTTTGGATGGTTTTCCGTAGTATTCTGTCAGTTGATTATTGGTCTTAATTATACGCACATTGAAATTCTAAGTTGGAGTACTCAGTCGTCGAACCTCCTGTCTTATATTTTTTTGATGGGAATTCTCCTTCTATGCTCCAGAGCATATAATCGCACCTCACATGCTTCCTGGGTTACCTGCGGTGTCATTGCCTTACTTTCCCTGGCTGGTGCTCTCTGCTTTCTTCGAGGAGTATTGAATGGTATTTCTCTTTTGGGACTTTGCATGGTCCTTTTCGTTCTTAAAGACCCTAGGGGAAAGTATTTGTGGAAACCCGCAGCTTGCGCTTTCCTTCCTTGTATAACGATTGCCTTAATTACGGCAATTTGGATCTCTCAACACTCATTAGAGTTTTCTCAATCAGGAAATAAATTAGACCTTGTATTGAGTCATTTCTATTACCGCATTTCTCTTAATCCTTGGTTTCAACAAATACGAGATCTGCAAATTAGTGTCAGCTTGAGTTTGGTATTAATTCAATTGAACCTGCTGGTCATTGTTCTGGGTATACGGATTTCAAGTGCCAGGCAAAGGCCCCTGCTTTATCTATTGATTCTGTTCTTCCTGGGGAATGCGGTATTGCTATCGTTGGGACGCTATCATCTCCCTGTTTCCTCTGTTGCTGCTTGGCGCTACCAGTACGGAGCTTTAATTGTTTTTGTACCTTTTGTTGGTCTGATAGCTGACAAACTCCTGGAACTTATTCAGAATAAAAAGGTTCGAGTTGTTGTATCAGTGCTGATGTTGATCCTTGTTTCTCAATGGGTGTTCAAGCCATGGGGAACGCATCTGCCACACTGGGCGCAAGACCGCGGAGTCGTTACAAGAGAGTTAATCTTATCCGAAGATATCATTCCGTCGGAATTTACCATCTCACGATTTCATGAGGTAACGAACGAGCGAGCCATCGAGCTTAATGAGAAATACAATCTCCACTAAGTAGAAATTGTATTAGCCTCTTTAGCGTATTTCTTTAACTTCTCTATTATAGGTGCTTAACGGGCGATCCCATTACCGTGTTTGGTAAGTGCCAACATGCCCGGTTCTTGGAACAGTTACCGAATAAGAGCTGCCGTCCATTGCTACTGTAAGAAACAGATGGTTTCCTTCGCAGTCGTTCCCTGACTTTAGGTTGGCGATCTTTTCTTCGTCGGTGTTCAGGTGCTCTTCTCCTTTGCGGGTACAAAGGTGAACCTGGAAAATGGCTTCGATACCGGGCGATCTTCGTAAGCCGGCAACGGTGACCGGCCCAGTTCCTTTGCTGTGAGCGTTGTTCATGACAGCTACAGTGGGTCGGATGCTGTGGATGAAGTGAGTGTTGTTTGATCGGTCGAGTCCGTGATGGTCGACCTGATACACGTCGACTTCGCCAACCAGATTGTATGGCGAGACCAATTTCTCCTCCAGGTTCCATGATAGGTCTGCTGCGTCGAGGAACTGCCAGTCACCGTATTCAAAAAGGAGGATAACTGAGTTGGCGTTGTGGGACAGATCCGGGTCCTGGCGGGCGTATCCTGAAGTGGGTAGGGGATTAGGTTTGTGCAGTCCGTTCGGTGGGATATTCCTCTGCATAATACCCAAGGCTTTTGCGCTTAGCTTTGGACCGGAACTTGCCTGTTTGAGTGGGAGTTCATCTCCTGCTGTCAAGATGAGACGAGCGTCACAAGCGAAGGTTAAATAGGCTTCTCCAACTCGTTCCCTATCCTGCGGGCGAACGCCTTGATGGTAAACCGTGCCTATGGTGATCAGCTTCGACAAATCCGCCGCACCACCAAAGTGATCCCCATCGAAATGAGTAATAACCAGATGATCGATCTTCGAGATGCCGGCTTCTTCTCTCGCCAGCTTGTTGATCCGACCGGGATCGCGCTCACCTGGATTGCCCGTATCAATCAGGATCGATTCACCAGCGGGTGTAATCACCAGGGTTGCGGCACCGCCTTCCACATCGACCCAGTAGACTTTGAGCAAATTATCTGCACTCAGGCTTCCGAGGGTAGTAAAGAAGAAGGAAAGAAATAAAAGCGCTTTTGGGGTATTCATGTCTCCTTTTCTTACGGAAATTCAATTGGGTCAAGTGGACACTAAAAAAGCACCTGGTTTCTCAGACGCTTTTAATTGAAAAAATGGGGTGGCTAACCGGACTTGAACCGGCGACCCCCGGAATCACAATCCGGTGCTCTAACCAACTGAGCTACAACCACCATATAAAGGGGAGACATATTTGAAATGGTTGAACCCATGTCAACCCCGATTGTGCTGTGTTTTTATGGTCGAGGTTTTAGCCTGAAAAATTGGTTTGGCTTATTGAGTTGGCCCTTGATGATTTGTCTATTTTAAAGACAGGCTATCCCGAATACTTTTTGGAAAATGTAGGAGAGCTGAAGCAGCTACTCCTACATTCAGAAATGGTTACCAATTTTTAGGTCGAAAGAATCCCGATCTTGCTTCCTGGGATTTTCGTTGGAATTATAGCGAAAAATTTCTTAATTTCGAGACTCCTTATTTGTGAAACATAAACTTCTCTTTCTCTTTCTCCTTCAGCCTGTTGCCTTTTGCTATATTTCTTTAGACGCGGCGGATAAGCCCAACGTTCTTTTTATCGCCATTGACGATCTTAATGTCTGGGTGACTCACCTGGGAGGACATCCCCAATCGATGACTCCCAATATTGATCGCTTGGCCGCACGTGGGATTAGCTTTGAAAACGCCTATTGTGCCGTGCCGGCTTGTGAGCCTTCGCGAGCTGCTCTGATGAGTGGTCAGCGACCCTGGTCGACTGGGGCTTATAGGAATGGTGACGAATGGCAGCAGATCTTCAAAGCAGGGCAGGGATTGTCCCAGCGATTTAAGGATGCGGGTTATCATACCGTTGGTGCTGGTAAGATTTACCACAGCGACGAACGTTTTGAATCCGAGTGGACGGAGTATATGGACAGCAGCGCCTACAGTAACAATGGGAATGTTCCCAAGGATCAGGGCTACCATGAGCCGTTGGTGATGGATATCAAAGACGAGGACATCAGCGACTGGCATGTTGTAGATTGGTGTATAGCGCAGATGAATACCAAGAGTGATAAGTCGAAATTTATTGCTGCCGGTTTACACAAACCTCATTTGCCCTTTGCGGTGCCGAAGAAATACTATGAGGCATTTCCGCTTGAGGATATTCAGCTGCCTCCTTTTCTGGAAAATGACTTGGACGATGTTCCGCCTGCAGGTGTTAAGATGGCGGGAGTTGGTGGAGACTATACTAAATTTCAGGAGTCCGGTCGCTGGAAGGCGGCTATTCAATCCTACCTGGCTACCTGTGCATACACAGATGTAAATGTGGGGCGATTGCTCGATGCTTTGGATAAAAGCCCGATCGCAGACAACACTATCATAGTTCTGTGGGGTGACCATGGTTGGTCTTTGGGTGAGAAAAAACACTTCCGCAAATTTGCCTTATGGGAAGAGCCTACTCAGATGCCCTATATTTGGGTGGTGCCAGGCGTGACCAAGGCTGGAACGCGTTCCAGTTCCCCGGTGGATTTGATGAGTGTTTATCCAACGCTGTGTGAATTGGCTGGGCTCAACATTCCAGACACGGTTGAAGGGGTTAGTATTACTCCCTTGTTTGAAAATCCGGAGCGCCACTGGGGAGTCCCGGCAATTACAACACATGATCGCGGAAACCATGCCGTTCGAAGTGATCGGTGGCGCTACATTCGTTATGCGAACGGCGATGAGGAACTTTATGACCACAGCAAGGATCCACACGAGTGGACAAACCTTGCGTCAGACCCTGAGCTGGGTCATGTGAAAAACCGACTTTCGGTCTGGTTGCCCAACCAGGAGGTTCCCGTTTGGCCAGGCCGCGCCGCTGGAAATTGATAATTTTTATTACCCTATGAAAAAATATATTCACACTTTTCTTTGTGCTGTAGGAGGGGCTTTACGCCCCGATCCTTTCGTTCGGCTACAAAGCAATCGCGGGATAAACCCGCTCCTACAGTTTTCTGCTGTTTTTTCCTGTCTGCTTGCGTTGGTCACGCAGTCGATCGCAGCGGACTCCCGCCCCAACATCCTACTCATGATGGTCGATGATTTGGGTTATGCCGATTTCGGATGCTACGGCAGCGAGATCCAGACGCCCAATATCGACAAGCTCGCCAGTAATGGACTGCGGCTTACCCAGTTTTATAACACAGCGAAATGTCATTCATCCAGGCTGGCTTTGTTATCCGGCCAATACAGTCGCTATGCCGGCGAAAGTGATTTTCGCAATGCGGTGACCATTGCTCAGGTATTGGGATCGGCGGGTTATAACACTTCGATGACCGGCAAATGGCACCTGGATAAACAGCCAACGGACTATGGTTTCAACCAGTATTGGGGGCACTTATCAGGGGCGACCGACTTCTTTGCCGGAGATGACACTTTCCGGAAAAACGGGGAGGTTTGGAACGATTTCGACAAGATCGATAATTTTTATACTACCGATGCCAATGTGGATTTTGCAATCGAGTTTCTAGACAATGCTTTGAAGGAGGATAAGCCGTTCTTTCATTACATCGCCTTCAATGCTCCGCATTATCCGCTACATGCTCCGAAGGACGATATCGAAAAATACATGGGTCGTTACGATGCCGGTTGGGAAGTATTAAGAGAGGAGCGCCTGGTAAAGCAGAAGTTGTTAGGGCTTTTTCCGTCTGACTTGGAGTTGGCACCGATGCCAGAACACGTGCCAGCGTGGGATTCGCTTACCGATAAGCAAAGGCAGTTTGAATCTTTCCGCATGGCGATCTTCGCCGCTATGGTTGACAAGGTGGACCAAAATATCGGTCGCATGGTTGAGTATCTGAAAGAGAAGGGTGAATATGAAAACACATTGATCATGCTGGTCTCCGATAATGGCGCCTGTCCTTTTGAGCGAAGCGATCATATTGACATTCCACCCTGGAAAGCCGGCTCTTATTACCTCTACGATGCCAGTTGGGCGACCGTAGGAAATACGCCTTTTAAGCACTACAAACAAACTCAACATGAAGGCGGAATCTCGAGTCCATTTATTGCGCATTGGCCGGGTAAGATTAAGAATACCGGTGGCCTAAGTAATGAGCTTAGTCATTTGATCGATGTGATGGCGACTTGTATCGAGGTAGCCGGTGCTGAGTATCCTGAGAAGGAGGGTCTTAATCCGATTCAAGGGAAATCTCTGGTTCCGGTCTTGAAAGGGGGCAAACGTACTGGGCACGATGAACTGTTCTTCGCGTTTTCAAACTGCCGGGCCCTGCGAGCCGGAGACTGGAAGTTAGTTAGTTTCTATCAGCACCGCTGGGAGCTTTACAATATCGCGGAGGATCGCTTGGAGCAGAACGACCTCGCTTCTAGGCATCCGAAAAAAGTGGAGACCATGAGAATTCGATGGGAGCAAATCGCTGCCAAGGGTGGGTTGAAATCGAATAAGGATATTGGTCCGGTTAAAGACGAGGCCTCACCCAATGCTGAAGGAAGTTGGCACAATGCCAAAAAGGTCGCTGATTGGGAGATGCCGGTTTTTTAAAGACTGTTCAGCACGGAATCCCGCTCTATGATTTTGCCAGAGAAGCTATATTTTTTCTGCTCTATAGTCTCTCCGTTGATCAGGCGAATGATCAAGTCGACTGCTTTGTCGGCCATCTTTTGAAGGGGGACCTTGAAGGAGGTTATAGGTGGACAAAGTTTTTCGCAGACACCTGGGCTTTCTCCTCCAATGAAGGATATATCCTCTGGTATTTTCACTCCCATGATGTATTGCAAAATGTGAAGTGCGTTGAGGCCCTCCAGGCTTGATCCCGGGACAAAGAGGCTGTCCGCACCACCGTGGACGATTCTGGCAATTTCAGAATGCATGTTGGTAATGCTGGGGAAGTGACAGATGAGTTGATCTTCCACCTTCAGACCGGCTTCCCGGATCTCGTCGACAAAGCCTCGTTTTCTTTCCATCGCGGGTTGGGCTGGTCCTCCAGCGAAGGCTAAACGCTTCTTGCCTTTTTCAATAAAATACCGGGCTACGACTCTTCCTGATTCGTAGTGATCAGAATAAACAACATACTCCTCCTCCGATGCGAAAAAGTTATCCATGGATACTATGGGTACATTCTTTTGTATCTGATGTAGTCGGTCCAACGATTTCTTGTCGTAGAGGACTGCAATAATTCCATCCAGAAAGTATCCGTTTAGTTGCTCAAGGGGATTTGATGGAACAACAACCCCTATTTGTTTTTCTGCCAAGGCGAAGGAGAGAGCCATGGTCAGTTCAGACATATAGCCACGTGATTCCTTGGAGGCAATTCCGGATGACGTATTTACAATGGCGATTTGCGTGTTTCTTGCCGCCGACTGGGGTTTGAGGCCGAGTTCTTTAGCTGCTTCGAGCACGCGGGCACGGGTGCTAGTTTTGACCCGGTCTTTGTTGTTCAGTACGCGGCTTACTGTTCCTGGTGAAACTTGGACAAGCGCAGCAAGATCGTAGATAGTGGGGCGTTTATTTTTTTTCGCCATTTTCTAGTTGAGATTAGGAAACGTTAACAGTGAAACCAGGGTATGCAATTTGTTGATTAATTAGTAGAACAGTTCAATAAGCTTTCGTGTATCACGTCATTTTTGTCTAAGTTTGGTCCATTTTAACCGCTTATTAAAAAGGATTGAAATGTACTTTGTTCCCTATTCATTGACGAATCGTTCGAGCATAATCATAGAATACCAATTATTATAAAACAGTTCAATTATTTACTTGAAACACTTGATTGTATTCACATTGTCAACCCATCTTATCAGACTCTCTTTTAAAATCGTGACTGTTTTCTTAGAAAATCCTCAAATATATTTTCCGTTATCCGTGGATAACTTATCAAGGATCAAGGGCGTCGGTCGGGCACTTTGCACAACTGTTTTTTCAGAAATAACAATCTCAAAAACTCAACCGCTTTTCATACAGTTGAGTTGTACTTAGTCCGGGTTTCAGACTTGGATAAATTATTACCAAATAAGAAATGATGATCTACAAAAACATACAAATAACCGGTGTTGGTCTATTAGCGACTGCACTGACTTTTGCGCATTCCTTGAATGCACAAACTGCCGTTGAAAATGAAGCGGAGGAAGTGTACAACCTCTCTCCTTTTACTGTCGAAAGCAGCGAAGAGGTCGGTTACATAGCTACCTCTACCCTTGCTGGAACTCGGATTAAAACGAACTTGGGTGATCTTCCCAACTCCATTACGGTAGCTACCAGGGAGTTTATGGAAGATTTGAATGTGACCGATGCAACCAACTTGCTCCCGTTTCTCGGAAACATTGAAACCTCCGGTATCGACGGTACGTTTTCTGGCGGTAACACCAGTAATTCCTCCATTGTTTTGGAAGGTGCTAATCGGAATCCGGAAAACAACAATCGTGTTCGTGGATTGGCTAGTGCGGATAATTCCCGCAACTATATGCCGACGAGTATCAGCTTCGACTCTTACAACACGGATCGTGTTACTGTGAATCGTGGCCCAAACTCGATCTTGTTTGGCTTGGGTTCTCCTGGTGGTATTGTTGATAATTCGGTCATCACTCCGAGCTTAGTTGATCGAACCAAATTGGAAGCAACCGTCGCCTCTTTCAATAGTTACCGTCTAAATTTCGATGTAGAACGAGTCCTGATTGAAGATAAACTAAGTATCCGGGTAGCGGCTTTGATGGATCGCCAGGAATGGAGACAAAGTTTCTCCTTCGAGGATGATGATCGCTTGACTGTGGCTGCTCTCTACAAACCTTTCGAAAATGCAAATCTTCGGGTTTCTTTTGAAAAGGGTGAAATCGATGCCCGACGTCCTCGGCCAAATGCACCTCGTCACGCGTTGCTCTGGTGGTGGAATCCAGAATTTAACCAAGTAACTCATAACCCTTTTGAAGATGAGTTTGGCACTATAGACCGCGATATCGTGCGTGCGCCAGGTGCTTGGTTTTATCAGCCTGCGCTGGTGTATGAAGCGGATGGGCAGCCAGCCAGTCGCCTCAACTATGCATGGGAAGATACAAGAAGGGCGGATTCGACGTTGGCCAACAAACGTTACCGGGCATACACAGTAGGTCTTACAAAAGGTGACCAGTATTACCCGTCTGCCACGGCTGCGGCTGCAGGAATCACTTTTGGTTCTTTCTATCAGGATGAGGAAATCATCGATCGCTCCGTTTTTGACTGGGTTGAGAATTTGTTGACAGGCCCCAATAAGTGGGAAAAGGAAGACTTCGACGTTCTTAATCTCAGTTACGACCAATCCTGGGACTACAGCTTGGGTTCTGTTGGATTTGAATTGTCGTACATGGAAGAGTCAATGGAGCGCAGCTGGTTTGACCAGATCAGTGGTGGTCGAGGTTACTTCCTCACGATTGATATCAATGAGACTCTCAACTGGGGTGCTCCAAATCCAAACTTCGGTCGTCCGTTCTATGCATCAAACGATCAGCGCCAGCAAAACAACATTGATCGCGAAGTAAAACGTGGAACCGCGTTCTACGAGGTAGATTTAAAGGAGGCCGTTGATGGCTTCTTAGGAGGACTGCTTGGCCGACACACCGGAACTGTATTCGCTCAAGAATATGAGATTGATAGCGGGACCATCAACGGTAGCAGCAAAGTTGACGCAGGCTATGCGCTTGCCTCTAACAACATAACCAATTTAACCAATGGGGGTGCAGATGCTCGCGTTCAGGTGTATGCCGGACCAAGTTTAGCTGGGCGGACATCAGCAGTCGGTGCGAATATCCCGGGAATTACGAAAGAACTGTACACTGAATCAACTACTGGCTGGTATTGGGATAACAATGCGGTAGGTGACGGTACTGGTTCTGGTGACTGGGTGACACGACAGGTGTCCATTGGAGACGTTCGAAATGACGATGCGTTCTACAATCAAATCAGCAGCCGGTCTTTAAACCGCCAGGTAACAGATTCTGAAGCGTATGTTCACCAAGCCTACTTCTTTGGTAAAGAATGGTTGATTGGAACTTATGGTCGTCGCACTGACGAAGTAACCACTTATGGATCTGCGGCTGTTCAGGATTCCGTAACCAGATTTTGGGATCCAAACTCCGCTACGATTAACAGTGATCCTGCCGAGGCACCTTTCAAAGCGACTACAGAATCTTTTGGTGGAGTTTTAAAGGTTCCAGATTTTATTCCTTTGCCGGAAGGCACCAGCCTGCAATTCCATTGGGGTGAATCCGAAAACTTCCAAATCTCTGCACCGCGTATCGATGTCTTTAGTAACTTGATCGCACCGCCGCAGGGAACTACGGAAGACTGGGGATTCACCATCGGATTGTTGGATAACAAATTCCAAATGAAATTCAATTGGTATGAAACCGTAGCTGGAAACGTTTCTTTCGGATACCCTGGCTTCCTGTTTGAAGCGGATCGCCGCATTGTTCGTTACAACACTCAGGCTGAACGGGATGCGGCTGGATGGAAGGGTCCTCCAGATTTCTATAAGCAGCTCACCAGCTGGGAAATCGTGGATGGAGCGACTACGTCAAGTGGTCAAAACGTTCAGCAGCAGGCTACGAACTTTTCGCTGACAGATACGCAAGGTACTGCGTCTAAAGGTAAGGAAATCGACCTGATATACAATCCTACTGAAAATTGGAGAATCTCTCTAAACGTTTCTCAACAAGAAGCTACCACCAGTAATATTGCTCCCACGACTTTGGAATATCTTGATTATCGTTTAGACGAGTGGACCAATCCTAGTAATCCCGCTTCATCTTTGATTTCAGATGAATCGGATGAGCCAGTCAACGTTCGTATCTATGATACCCTTCTCAACAACTTGAACAGCGCTTTGGCGCGTGAGGGGTTACTCGTTGGCGAGCTTCGTGAATGGCGCGCTAATTTGGTGACCAATTACCGATTCGATCCAGACTCGGCTCTAGGTGGTTGGAGTGTGGGTGGTGCACTGCGTTGGGAAGATGACAAAGCAGTTGGTTATCCAATCGCTAACCGGGAAGTGGATGGGCAAACATTAGCTCTTCCAGTATTTTCGAGCCCTTGGAAGGATGATCCTATTGAGCGTCTTGACCTCTGGTTCGGCTACAACAGGAAGATTTTGGATGGCAAGGTGGATTGGAAAGTTCAATTGAATCTTGCTAACGTGCTCAGCAGTGGTGAGATCATTACCACGGCGGTTCAGCCCAATGGTGATCCTCGTTCCGTGACTTGGAGCGAAGGTCGTACCTTTCGTCTGAGATCAACCTTCTCCTTCTAAAAGGTTTAAAGTAAATTGATATTTTGAAGGGGGCCTCTTTTACAGTGGCCCCCTTTTTTTATTTAAAAGAAAAGGAGAAACTAAGATGCGAAGACTAGTGAAACGATTGGGTTTGGGGATTTTGTTCTCCAGTTTGTTTGGTGTGGTGTCAGCAATGGCCGAAACTCCGAACGTCATTTATATTTTGGCTGATGATCTGGGCTACGGCGACTTGAGTTCGTTTGGTCAGGACAAGTTTGAAACGCCGAATATCGATAGCCTTGCCAAAAGAGGGATGGTGTTCACTCAGCATTACTCGGGGAACACCGTCTGTGCTCCCTCGCGTTCTTGTTTAATGACGGGGCAACACACCGGGCACACACCTGTTCGAGGAAATTACGAGATCTATCCCGAAGGTCAGTATCCGTTTCCGGCTTCTGTGCTGACCTTGCCCAAGCTTTTGAGAAAGGCTGGCTATGTCACCGGAGCCTTCGGAAAGTGGGGACTCGGATTTCCCGGATCTGAAGGAGATCCAACGAACCACTTCGATGTGTTTTATGGTTTCAACTGTCAGCGTCTGGGACACCACTACTTCCCGTATCACTTATGGGATAATGACACCAAGGTTATGCTGGAAGGAAATGAAGGAACGAAAAAGAATCAGTACGCACCGTCCCTGATTCATGATCGTGTTCTTCAATTTATTGAGGACAACAAGGACCGGCCTTTCTTTTGTTATGTGCCATCTATTATTCCCCATGCCGAACTGATTGCACCTGAGTCGTATATGAAAAAATTCAGGGGGCAGTTGGATCCGGAAACACCTTACGAAGGTCTTGATGAGGGTTCCAATTATCGATTGGGTTCATACGAATCTCAGGCGGAACCGCATGCCGCGTTTGCCGCTATGGTCGAGTTATTGGACGATCAAGTGGGGGAGATCGTGGCAAAGGTCGAGGATCTGGGATTAAGCAAAAAAACGCTCATTATTTTTACTTCAGACAACGGCCCTCACCAGGAAGGCGGAGCTGATCCTGATTATTTCAACAGCAATGGTCCTCTGCGCGGATACAAACGCGATCTTTACGAAGGTGGAATCCGTGTGCCTATGATGGCTGTCTGGGACGGAAAGATTAAGCCGGGAAGCAGGACGGATCATATCAGTGCGTTTTGGGATGTCATGCCGACCGTCCTGAAAATGGCCGGAGTCAAGGTGCCGAAAGGCTTGGATGGCCTATCTTTTTTACCGACGCTGTTGGGTCGTGATTCGGCTCAAAAGAAGCACGACTATCTCTATTGGGAGTTTCACGAAAAAGGAGGACGGGTTGCAATTCGGAAAGGAAATTGGAAAGCGGTTCGCTACGAATTGTTGGAAAATCCGGATGCACCTATCCAGCTTTATGATCTCACTTCGGATCTTGGAGAAGCCAATGATGTGTCGAGATTTTATCCAGAGGTAATCGAGGGGATGAAGGAACTCTTCAAAAATGCTCGAACGGAATCAGAGGTGTTTAATTTTAAGCACATAGGGTTGAAGGAGTTGTGAGCACCTGGTTCAGCGGTTAGTATTTCCGCGCCGTCTCGTTTGCTAGCACGGTTCGATTGAACTTGTTATTCCCCGATGCTTGGAGGGTGACTGAAGGGAAAGTTTGGAATCGCGGAGATCGCCAGCAAGCTGGCTCCTACATTTTGACACGCGAAAGTAGCTGTAGGAGTGACTTTGGTCGCGAATGGAATACCAACGATGTCTGCTGGATTCTTGCGAGCAAAAGAGAAAAGAGCTTGTTCTTGTATTTCAGATACCCGGATGGTTGCGTCGGGGAATTTCATTGGTTTCTAATTTCCTATGTCTTCAAGATAGTTGTCGCGCAAAGCTTCGAGTGATATTGTGCTCTCTGACTTTCCTTCGTCCTGGAGTTTCTTTATCGAAAAGGTAAGGCTATCCACAGCGTTCTGCTTTTGACCTGATTTTTGATAGGCCTCCGCCAGTAATTTGGCACCCACTGGTAGTGGTAAGTTGGCGACAATGTCTTCGCGGGAAAACGTTTCTTTCTCCGGTTTGTCCACTAAAGTTAAAAGGCGATTGAAGGCTTTGGTAGTATCGTTGCTTCGAATTGCAGTTGCGGCGGATTTGAGCAGAGCATCCAAATGATCAGGGTCGTTTTGCAGGCATTGATCCAAAGCGTTTTCTACGTCCGGCCACTTCGCATCTTCTTCATAAAGCAGCGCCAGTTGGTAGAATGCTTCAGAGTGGATTTTCTTCAGAGGCTTGATGGAACCCAGGTCCGGTTTATCCGGAATCGCGTCAGTTGCTTGTATCAATCGTTGTTCGGCTTTCTGACGGTCTTTGCTCAGTAATGTCTGTCCATACTCCAAGTGAAATTGAGGCGCGTCCTTAAAGTATTTATCACCTTCTTGAAAGGTTTTGAGGGCCGAATCTATTTCGCCTCTGGCCATGTAATAGCGTGCCAGATAAATACAGGCTAACAGGTGTTCCGGATTGTTCGCATATACGTCTTCCAAAATGAATCCCGCTTGTCGGATTTGGTTCTTTTGCATCATCAGCTTCGCTACGGCCAGTCGGGCAGAGATTAAATCAGGTTGGTAGGCCAATGCCTCTTCGTAGAGATCCTCCGCTTGGGCAGGATTTCCTAGTTTCTCCAGAATTGCACCAATTTGGAAATAAGCGCTGGCAAATGTGGGGTCGAGGGTCAGAGCAGATTTAAAGGATGTTATCGCGCGCTCAAATTCGTTCTGTTGCTCAAGGTAGATTCCGCTAAAGTAGTGAAAACGAGCTTCTCCTCCTGCTAACTTAAAATCGTATTCTTTTTGTGCATCCTGTAGCTTGGATAAATCCGCTGGATCCACCGGCAACACCTGGATCATGGCTTCTGCCATTTCATCCTCCGATCGCCATCCTCCTTGAATCTTTTTGGGTGGATCAAAAGGATTTCGAATATTCTCAGCAGAATTGTCGAAATGGTAGGCCATATGGATTACGGAGCCCTCAGGTAAAAACAGCGGTTCTTCGTAGCGGTAATCGCCCTGCCAGTTGAAATCCCAATCGGAGATGCGCAACAACCACTGCTTGCTTCCGTCCGGCAACGTCGCAAATAGCTGCATGTCTTTCCCGATATAGTGGGCATGGGGATACACACTGATTATCCGAATAGGAGCCGTTACTTTTAGAGATTGCTCGACCAGGTAGTCAGATTCCCCTGCCGGAATATCGAGCTCGTAACTGCGCATTTGGAAAACGAAGGACGGTTTACTAGGAGGTTCTTTGCTCAGGTATAAACCGATCTTCGGATTTATTTGTTCAGCTTTTCCGCTCGGTAGCATGTGGAGCTGCAGTACCAGGTCGGTTCCGGGGTTCAGTTCCCAGGCAGTGCCCGGGTAGGCTTGATAAGGCACCTGGCCGGGAGTCCAGCCAACGATGTGCCCCGAAGGAGGTTTGCTGGAACCAATCCCCATGCCATCGTAACCGGGACCCGACTCGGATTCATCTTGTAGTCTCGATCGATTGGTTGGGTCAAACATCAGCAAGGCATGATGAATAGCGAGACGAGTTTCGGGCAGAAGCTCAAAGGCTCGAACATAAATTGTATCTTCAATCGGCAATGGAATAACAAAATTCCGATAGACGTCCAGGCCCTCAGCTGGAAGCATGTAGGCCTCAGAAAGGTCGATCACTAAATCAGGTTCACCCAGCTTCCATTCATTTACTAACAGAGGTGGAGTAGGTGCCTTTTCGAGATCGCCTGAAGGACTTCCCAGACGTGCCCACTCGTTGATTAACTCGATCTCACTTTCGGATAGGTACCTGGCGCCTTGCAGCGGTGGCCCGAATCCGGGATCCGGCTTCCAGGGAGGCATGAAGCGAGTATGTATGACTTCAGTAATCTGGCGGGACCTCCTACTTATCTCTTCATACGTGACCAAGCTGAAAGGGCCTATGCCATTTGGGTTGTGGCAACCCGAGCAGTTGGTGTGTATGATGGATGCAATCGGATCTGCGAACGTAATTTCACTTTGGTTTGTTTGGCCGGGGAGGCTTTGACAAACCAAGGAAATAATCAAGGGAGCAATAAGCAGATAAAAGCGACGTTTCACAGTTGTATAGGGAATCCTAATCTTCTTGGGTGTTTAAGCAGGCTTTGTTTCAGTTATCAACCGTCCATTTATTGTGAATTTCCTTTGCCTCTTCATTTTGACCGTTTGTCTGGTTGCCGACTGTACTAATCGGCCGGAATCTAGCTCGGCTTCTCAGAGCGAAAAGATGAACGTTCTTTTCATCATTGCCGATGATTTGAGGCCTGACCTGGGAGCTTACGGAGATGCATTGGCGGTAACTCCGAATCTCGACCGCTTGGCGAGTGAAGCCCTGGTATTCAATCGGGCCTATTGCCAGAAGGCAGTGTGTTGGCCTTCAAGGAACAGCTTCTTTTCAGGACTGATGCCTGCTTCGCTCGGGAAGAAAACCAATGCGTTTGCAACTTTTCGATCCGATCATCCGGATCTCGTAGCTTTGCCGCAGTTGTTCAAAAATAACGGCTGGTATACACGAGGGTTTGGGAAGATTCTTCACAATGGGCAGGACGATCCTGTTTCGTGGTCGGAGCCTTACTTTACCCCGGAGCCTTTGCACTATGCAGCCAAAGAAAACCTGGGAAAACATCCGATAATCAATAAGTCGGTTCCTGAGAATCGAGTGAATCCGCTCTTCGAATCAGCTGACGTGAAAGATGATGCCTATGAGGATGGCTTGACCGCCAAAGCGGCGAGGGAAGCCATTCGCGATGCAGCCGTCCGGGACGAACCCTTTTTTATGATGGTGGGTTTTCATAAACCGCACACGCCTTTTAACGCGCCTAAGAAATATTGGGACTTGTATGATCGTGAAAGCATTCCGCTAGCTGAATTCCTCAATCCGCCGCAGAACGTCAATAAGCTATTCGCGGTTCATAACTCCGATTACGTCAGGAGTTTTCAGGACATTCCGGAATCCGGACTGTTTCCTGACAAGCTGGCCCGGGAAATCAAGCACGCCTACTATGCCTGTATCAGTTATGTGGATGCTTTGGTCGGGAGTGTTTTGGCCGAACTCGAAGCGACAGGGCAGCGAGACAATACGATTATCGTATTCACTTCGGATCACGGTTACCAACTGGGTGATCATTCCTTGTGGTCGAAGCACACGAACTTCGAATTGGCGACACGCGTGCCATTATTGGTATCTTTGCCAGGCGCGCCTCTGAATGGAAAATCCACCGATGGTCTCGTTGAACTTGTAGATTTGTTTCCAACGCTTGCGACCTTGTGCGGATTGCCCTTGCCGGAGCATTTGGAAGGGAAGGATTTCGGGCGCTTGCTGTTTGAACCTGGTTCTGAAGGACGCTCCGAAGCCTATAGTGAGTTTGCTCGCAATGGTGCAGTCGGGCGATCCATCCGGACGGATCGATTCCGCTACATCGAGTGGCGTGAACAGAAGAGTGGGGAAGTCGTAGCTCGGGAGTTATATGATCACAGAAATGACCCCGGAGAGAATGTGAATATCGCCGGAGATCCAGGATATGCTAAGGCAGTTTCCGAATTGTCGAAGCAGCTAAGTCTACGATGACAAGAACATGCTGAATCAACCCATTAATGCCAAGGCCGCTGCTGCCGCTATTATTATCAGCATCGTATGGGGCGGGAACACGCCCTCAATTAAAATCGCGCTGGAGGGGTTGCCTCCGCTTGGATTGGCTGGCGTTCGATTTATTCTGGGAGCTTTGACGGTGCTTGTCTGGGTGTTTGCGGCACGTATTCCTCTAAAGCCTAACCGGGGGGAGTGGCGTCTGATATTTACGCTTCTATTCATATTCGTCCTGCAAATCTATCTCCTCCATGCCGGGACTCAATTTACCTTGGCTGCACACTCTGGAGTGTTCGTATCCACAGGACCTTTCTTTCTCGCCCTGTTCGCTCATTTCTTTTTGCCGGGAGATAGACTCAGTACTATCAAGATTGTAGGGATGTCCGTTTCTTTTGTGGGCGTTGTGCTTATTTTTGCTGAAGGATTCCTCGTATCGGCAACAGATTATGTCGTGGGCGATGCCATTGTCCTGGTCAGCGGCATGCTCCTTGGTGCTCGTCAAGTCTACACCAAGACGCTTACCCAGTCGATCCATCCGGCGCGGCTTTTATTTTGGCAAGCCGCTCTTAGTGTCCCCGTATTTTTCGCTCTGAGTGCTATTTTCGAGCGTGGTGCAAGCTATCACTTCGATGCTAGAATAATATCTGCAATCCTCTACCAGGGTGTCGTTATCGCTGGATTGGGTTTTATCTTTTGGACGGTTCTTCTTCGTCGATTTAACGCCAGCAGATTGGGAGTCTATGGATTCCTTGCGCCGATCTCCGGAGTTGTAATCAGTTATTATATTCTCGGAGAGCCTATTTCGAATGCTTTAATTGCGGGAGTGATCCTGGTTGGAATTGGTATAGCGGTTGTCCATTTTCGAAGCGGTGAGATACCCTCACCTGGAGCAACGGATTGAATCTGAAAATGGTACCCAAAATGCAGTTACAATTTGATGTCTCAATCTAGCCAGACTGGTTTTCCTACTCACCGGGATGGTAGGTTCGAGTCGCACGCTTCTCCACATCCTCTCTGTAGTAGGCAACTTCTTTGAACTTCGCGTCAGCATAGCGTTGAGCTTGGTCGTCAAAATGAGGGGATTCAGGGTCGCCGCTTTGCCCACCAGCCAACATACTTTTCGCTCTCACTTTTTTTCCGAATTCGACAACAGCGACAAAGCTGTTACCGCTTGTGCCATAGATTTTCTTGGTCCCGCTGTACTGACTTGCACCGAATGATGCCAGGGCACCCCAGCGTCCGGATGCCATCCCGATAGGCAAGGATGGTTCGTTGTCATTGAACGGCTGAACAATATCGCCATTGAGCCGCTGGTAACGATTTACCTCACCCCAGGGGACATCCCAGCGACCAAAGTCCTCCCGAAGGGTTGTCAAAGTTTCCTCAAATGCGTCTCTCCGGTTGGCTGGATTAGGACCGGTTGCCAGGGATTCTAACTGGTCCATTGTGGGTCTGGCGGAGACAGATCCATTTTCAAGAAGCGTCATTGTGTAGAAGTGAGCCAAGGTCATCGGAATGGAATCAACGGCTACTCGGAGATCCCAGTTTTTAAGCATGTTTAAAGCCTTCTCAGTCTCTTCAGGTAAATCCTTGGACTCGCCATAGGCTACTATCAGGCCTGAAACGACTGCCTCAAAGCCAGGCAGGTAGGAATCGTAGGCTAGATCAATGAGTTTATCTAAGGTTAAGCCTGAAGCTTTTCTCAAGGCCTGCACGGCATGGATGCCACGGTAGTTCTCATCATCAGGTGCCATATAACGGGGATAGTCTTCTTGCTTGGGACTGAATTCAGCTGCCGACGTAAACGGTGTAGAATTACAGTTTTGGATCCAGCCGTTGTCCGGATTTAAAAAGGTGACCAGTTCATCTACACTATGAAGTCCTTGCCAGTCGGTTGCAGGATTACTGCCATCCACTGACTTAGAAAAATCAAATGCTGGATCGCGTCTCGGCACGAAGTTGCCATGGTAATAAGCGATGTTTCCACCAGAGTCCGCGTATACGGTGTTATTGGACGAGTTGGTCCGGATATCCATCATCTTTCGAAATTCGTCATGGCCGCTAAGCTTTGTCCGGATAAATGATTGGTGGAGTGCATTGACCGGGTCCCAGTTTATTTTCGTTGTTACCCACCGGTCATCTTCCATATGCGTCACAGGTCCGTGATGCGTGTGATACATGGGAAACGTTCGTTCGGATAGCGTGTCGCCATCTTTATATTTCAACGTGACTTCTGATACTTGAACCGGTCGGATCTCCTCTCCGTAGCGGTAAAAGAGCTGTCCCTCCTTTGTGAATACATCTTCCACAAACTGATCCATGAAATCCACCCCGGTTGAGGTGTGCATCCAGCCGGTATTTTCATTGAAGCCCTGGTAAACAAAAAACTGGCCCCAGGTAACGGCGCCGTAGGCGTTTAAGCCTTCTTCGCTGACTACGTGAATTTCGCCTCGAAAAAAGAATGAGGTGTGTGGATTGATAAGCAGCATCGCATGGCCGGATTCGGTGAGCTTACCGGCGATGGCGAATCCGTTAGAGCCGCCAGGTTCTTTGAACTCCCGGTTCGTTCCAGCTGATTTGGGTAGGGTTTGAGTCGGAGGTTCGCCGCCGTAAAAGTTTTCTATGCCTTGTAGTCTTATGCGTTCAATATCCCCACCGATGGAGCCTTCACTGAAATACATGGGCATCCAGGGTTCGAATTGTGTCAGCAATCGAGGTGTTACTTCCGGATGCGTATGAAGGTACCAATTGATTCCGTCAGCGAACGCATCGCAGAGCTGCTTTAACCAAAGGGGTGCATTATTGTAGGCTGCGATCGCTTCTGCTTGGGTCATATAAAGACGTGCACGCAGGTCGCTGAAAAGTGCTTTCTCCCCCTCTACTTCTGCCAGCCTGCCTATCGCCCACAAGTAATTTTGCTCTACCCGGTTGAAGTCATCTTCACATTGAGCGTACAGCATACCAAAGACCGCATCAGCATCTGTCTTGCCATAGATATGGGGAACACCGAAATCATCCCTGATGATGGTAACGCGATTTGACCGTTCCTCCAGGCGTGATACATCTGAATCATTCGATGGTTTGATGCAGGAAGTCAGGAAAAGCAGAAGGGCGGGGAATACAAATCTGAGCATCGAGGTGATAGGCGTGAAATTGCTGATGTTATTTTGGGGCTGTTGGAAGGAATTCAGCTATTAATAATGATTAAATGGATGATCTTTTCGCTAGTCAAGGATCCCAGTCAGAAATCAAGTTTTGCAATCGCGATGCCACTTTCTCCAGCGACTGAGTATAGAAGGAAAATTTCGCCGTTTTCTTCGAAAATGGCTGGGTCGCGCAACTGATTGACGCGTTCACCTACGTAGCCTCGTTCCGATGGTTTGATTTCCCAATCTGCTCCTTCCCACTTTCGTTCCGGGCGTAATAGCTCTGTTGGATCCGATGTTTGCCAAGTCGACCAATCTCCTTTCATTTCAATCGTCGATAGGAATATGCGTTCTGGCGCATCACCGACCTGAGTCCAAAAGACGTACAAGGTATTGTTCCTGACCAAGAGAGCATTGTGGCGCATGTTGTCGTTGAAAAATCGTGGCCCCGGCTCGAATCCACTTTTTCCGTCTTTGGATCGATACAAATACCCAGGCATCGCCATCGCGTAATAGTAGTTACGATGTTTGGTTACGCGAAAGTAAGGTCTTCCCAATACTTCCGGGCGACCTTCAAAATGGATTCCATCCTTTGATGTTGCCAACCTTGTGAACTGAGTGCCCGCACCTCCAAGAAGATCCCAGCCATGTAAGTACATAACGAATTCCTGTAATTCTTCCCGCACATGGACATCGGGCGATGCAATGTGTGCATAGGCAAAAGGGGAGTTTTCCAATTCCTTGGGCACTGAGGTTGGGAAGAAGGAATTCTTTAACTGTAGTGAGCCGGATTCATGTATGGACCATGGGCCCGATAAATCGTCTGCATAGGCTAAACGAATATAGGTTCCTCGATGATCGGCAAAGTATAGATAGTATTTCCCGAGTGGATTTTTAACCCATTCTGGGACTTTTATCAGAGACGGACCCTGGACGTTTCCACCCATGCGATTATCCATGTTCTGAGTGATAATAGGTCCATTTCCCAGACGGGTAACAGTCGGGATTTCTGCGCCATGGACGCGGATAAAGAGTGAAAGGAAAATAAGGAAGATTCCTAAGAGATAGAAACTATTTTGTGCTGGGAGATATTCAGGATTTTCAAGGCCTACCTCGTGCTTCCTGAAACTTGAATAGGTAGGGCAAAAGCATCTCCGTGGTCCGGTCAGTAGAACTGCCGGTCTTGTCGTCACCCAGCTCCTCGGAACTGCCGCTGGAATCACTGGAAATACACGGCGCAGCGAGGACGCTGCTGCCCTACCATCGTTGTGATGATGGGGGAATTTGGCGACGCTTCTATCATTTGGTGTGTCCAATATTCCTCTTAGTTAAAATAGTACCATATTAATATGTGTGAAGTAGAACAGGTTTTCACAATGCGCCTCTTAAAATCAATCTGGGGCATTACCGCCAATCCAGGTAGGACTGGACCAGGCATAGGCATCATTCGCCTGTTTAATTCGGACAAAATAGTAGTCTCCCTGGCGTGGTGAATCGGTATCTGTAATCTCGAATTCTGTTTCCATAACACCAGCCTCCACCACACGTCTCAAAGTGACACTGTCTGTCCATGCCTGAAAGTCACGGGTCTCTTCCAGGGGATGCTCATCCAGGTGATGTAGATCAAAATGAATATCCCAAGCTGGTGTTTTTCCGTGGCGGCGATAAATTTGAGGTGCGCCTCCCGTTTCATTCGCTTCTTCTAAATTCAGAGCAATCACTGTGTCTGCATTCATGTTGTCAATAAGCAGGTTGATGGACGTGCTATCTCCGCGGGTTGCGGTTCGGAAGTGGACGAGGTTGGCGTCATTCTTATCGATCTCAAAGGATTGGTAATTGGGGTTCACGTGATCCGTAGGCGAGGCCGCCACCAAAGTTCCTCCCTTAACTTTGAGTGTGCCATTCCACCATCGCCAGCCTCGTGGATTGTCTTGGGGATGATAAGGGTTGGAATCGGAATAAAAGGTAAGCTGCAGTTTTTGTGGACCATTCCCTTCCGTTACTGAGTTGAAGTAATTTTTGCTCCAGATTTCCTTTTCGTTTTTAATAACGGTGATGGTATCGATGGGTGCAGTTCCGATAACCCGACCTTTGATAGTTCTCTTTTCTGCGTAATCTGTACGGCTTCCCATCCTGGCTCCATTGACTTCAGTCTTTAGAATAATTCGATCACCTGTGGTAGCGTAGGTATGCATGGTCTTCATCGCATCGAACAATGCATCCCGTGTTTTCTTCGGTGCCATGAGTGCGCCGAGGCCTCCACGCTGTGCGATCCCGCTGGATCGCGGTGCCGAATAGCCTGGATGACCCAGGTGATCGTCTGAAGCAGCGACGAAGCCGACCTCGTGGCCGTGTTGTAGATACATGTGACCAAACCATTCAAAGGTGCCGTGGCCGGACATGATTTCGATCAGGTGCTCCATGTCGGGATCGCTCTGTCTGAAATCGCCTGCCTGATGCGCATGTGGAATAATAACGACATCGTTCGTATCGTGGTGGTTGCGCAACCCGTTATACATTCCGGATAGGGTTGGATACAACTGTCGCTGTATTCTAATGCGACCTTCCGGGGTGCGAAATAGAACATTATGATGGCCGCCCAGGTCATTATTTTGAGTCCACTCGTAACCCAGGAATGGAATAAATACCCCGGGTTCATAATACTGAGCGACATTTTCCCGAAGCGTTTCCCATTCACCGTCATCCAGCCAGATGTCGTGCTCGGAATGAGTCACATAATCCAAGCGGGCTTCGTCTCTGGCAAAGCGCATGTAACCGTCGGCGGTGCCAGCGCCTTCAGCCATGCCTGAATGACCGTGCGTGTCGCCCCAGTAGATGCGATTATCAGGGTTCGCATCTACCAGTATCGGATTGGCCACGCCCTCAAAGTCGTTCGCATGGAAACTGAATCGGTAAACTCCCGGATCGTTTAACACCAATCCTTCTAGAAGCATGATGCCTTCGATAACAGAGTTCAACTTTCTGAAGGTTTTGCCGTTTAATCGGATTTCCAAATCAGGAAAGGGCGGTTCCGCTTTATTAGCGAAGCGATCCTCAAATCGAACGGAGAGTGTGAACTTCTCCCCGGGGATTACTACCGAAGGAACAAATCCATGAACACCGGCAACATCCGTTCCGCTTATTCGAATGTTCTGAAGGGGAAGCGTTAGGAATCGATCCGTTCCATCCAGGTCCACAAAGAGTGGAAAAGCGGCGCGATCATTTGAGAAATTTTGCACACGATACCCGGGGCTTCCTCCGGAAGTGTCTCCGTATGTAACCACGATCGTATCGCCTTCTTTCAATTCTGAACCCGAGAGTCGAAACATCGGAGTCGGATCCGGTGCGCGAAATCCTCCATACATACCTACCACCGGATAGGTGCCCTCGGTGAATCGTGCCCGAGGATTTGAGGATCGAGCGGTGACATAATTATCGGCTGCCGGGTTCTCGGTTTGAGCTTGAGCATAATTACTCAACGCATGTTTTGCTACCTGGATCCCTCCGCCGACACGCATGCCTTGGGCTCCGACTGTATAGATTTGCTCAAACGACGCATATCCGTCAGCACGAAAGGGACCGGAGGTTGAAGCTTTCAATGTACCGATTGCATTCGCATCTGCTTCGCGCAGGCTGAGCTCATGAATGTTGGAATCCATATAATGGTAAACCATACGACCTCGTTGAGTTGCTTCTGTGGAGTGGATCCCTATGGCGGTTGTCAGAGTTAGCTCATCCGGGATAGGACCCTGGGCCAACGCGAAAGCGTTTCCCCATTCGAGAAGGATTTTCGCTCGGTCCCGAACATTGGATGGATTGGTTGGCGTATTTTTCGCATCAGCCTTCAATTGATCCACCTCAGTGCGAAAGGAAGGTTCCAGATAATCCTCTGCAGTATTTTCCTGAGCCTTGCTGATCCCCCAGAAGGGTAGAAGAAGCAGCAAGATTGGGACTGATTGAAATTTCATTTTACGAGGCTGCATGGTTGATAGGTTTTGGTTGATATTCTAGGTTAGTTAACTTTGTGATACTATTGTCTGGTTGTTTGGATCAACAAGATTCAAGAGGGGGTTACTTACCTTTTTTTCTCAGCCACATTAACCTACATCAGCTTCTGAGAACTTTATTTCTGTTTACGGATTTCGAAAATCCAATCCGTTTAATAGAAACCAATTGATAACTCCGCAATTGCTCGCAAGATATGTTGCAATGAAATCTTCCGCAACCCGTTACTTTTTTTGGTTTTTTCTGCTATTTCCGAGCTTAAGCTTTTGGGTCCCTATTGTTTCTGCACAAACCAAAGAAAAGACGGTTATCACGGAAGCAGACCAGTTACCTCGGGTGGCTTATCCTTTCGAGGGGAAGGCAGTGGACTTGTTGGACGATGAAGCGCTTTTAGCGCCATTTCTGGGAAAACTCCGAGAGGAAATTGAACGGCAATTGGAGGTCTTTGATATTCAGGATCAGGCCACGCTTCGAGCCTATTTACAAACGTTGAGGACTTTGGATTTTCTTGCCGGTGATTTCGAGGCATCACTTGCGAGGATAAAAACGATTCGTGAAATGCAGGATAAACCGGCCGATCGTTTAATATCAGGACTGATTGTGGAAGCTGTTATCCTGACCCAACTAACTGAAAAAGGGAAATCGGTTGAAGAAAATACATCCATCTTCGAGTCGATTTTCGCCGAGATGATTAACGTGCTTCCCTGGGATGTTGTGCAAGATTCCATCGAGCAAATGAATGGGACTTTTCAGTTTCTTACACGCAATCTTTACCTCGGCAGTTTGGAAAATCAGATGCAGGTAGCCATAGACGAGAACAAGAAGCTGGCATTGGGCGACGTTGAAAGCCTGGCCAGTATCAAATTAATGATCGATCACGTTTTAGCCTTCAGTCCGCAGATTGTTTCTGTGACTGGCCAATACATTGAAGCCAATCGGGTGATCAAAGAAGATATTTGGAAATCCAGGGAGGTTGATCTACACGGATATTCAGATCTAACGCCTGTGGTCATTGGTATATGGGATAGTGGGGTTGATACTGATATTTTCAAATCAACCGGGCAATTGTGGGTTAACCCGTACGAAAGTCTGGATGGCCAGGATACGGATAATAACGGTTGGGTAGATGATTTGCACGGAATTGCATGGGACAAAAATTCGTTTCCGGATACCTCAACTCTCTATCCCCTGACCGGCGATGAATTGGAAATATATCCTAAAAATAGAGCTTACTCGAAAGGTCTGAGCGATCTGCAGGCTGCTGTTGATAGTGAAGAAGCCTCAGAAGTTCGAAAGATTATTTCAAGTCTCAGTAAAGATGACTACAAACCGTTTTTTGAATCACTTAGTCTGTTTGGTAATTTTATGCACGGTACGCATGTGGCTGGGATTGCTGCTTCTGGGAATCCGGCCGCAAGGATTCAATCAGCCCGTCTAACCTTTGGTCATGAAATGATCCCAGATGAACCGACCCTGGAACAAACCTTTCGAGAAGCAGAAAGTGCATCAGCAACCGTGGAGTATTTTAAAGCGACCGGTGTGCGGGTGGTCAATATGAGTTGGGGAGGTAGCCAAGCCGGTATTGAAGCGGCTCTTGAAGCAAACGGGGTAGGAGACAATCCTGATCAACGTGCAAAGATTGCCCGTGTGTTGTTTGAAATAGGTTACGATGGGCTTGTCGATGCAATGGCTAGTGCTCCAGAGATTCTGTTTGTTGCTGCTGCGGGAAACTCCGATGAGGATGTGGATTTCAATAAAATCATACCCAGTTCGATGGACCTGCCAAATGTGCTGGTCGTCGGGGCTGTAGATCAGGCGGGTGAAGAAACCAGCTTTACCAGTTACGGTAAAAATGTACGTGCACATGCCAGCGGATTTGAAGTGGATAGTTATGTGCCAGGGGGAACTCGGATGGCGTTTTCGGGCACTTCCATGGCTGCACCCAATGTGACCAATCTTGCTGGGAAATTACTGGCAATTGCTCCCGAACTTGGGCCAGAAGAGCTGAAACAACTTATTTATTTAGGTGTCGATAAATCACCAGACGGGCGTCGATTCCTAATAAATCCGCAGAGGTCCCTGAATATGTTGAGTTTACGCGTTAAAAAATAGGCGAATTTCATCGAAAAATTACGAATATTATGAAACTTTTATCTCCACAACGTGATTAACCATCAAATTGCACAAAATCCAATTAATCTTAGATATCATGAAAGCAATCGCCTTAAAAACACTCCTGTTGGCAATGTCACTGTCAACTCCGTTGGCTTTGATTCCAGATGCGTCGGCAGATAGAGGAGACTCGCGAAGCCGTTCAAGTCATTCTTCAGGTCGTAGTAGTTATGGGCACTCAAGTGGGCATAGTGGTAGTCACAATAGTAGTCATTCTTACGGACATAGCAGCCGCTATGGATCCAGCCACAAATACCATTCTCCATCACGATATTCCAGTTACGGATCTTCGCGACATTACTATCCATCGAGCCATTACCGCCCATCGTCTAATTTCAGTATAAGTATTGGCAGTGGTTACTACGGCAGCAGTTACGGGTATGGCAGCCGCTATGGATCAAGTTATAGCGGCTACTACAGCAGCCTCCCGTTTGGATACTCAAGTTGTGTAGTGGGTGGACTTACCTATTATACTCATGGAAGTCGCTACTACCGTCCTTATAACACAGGCTATGTGGTGGTTTCGGATCCCTATATATCTGTTCCAAGGACCCGCACGGTTGTTACCCGGACAGTGAGTAGTAAATACGAAGACTATCCTCGGATCTGGGTAAGCGGCCAAGAATTTCTAATCGATGAAGGAGAATTGTTTAAAATAACTTCCAATGGACTCGTCTGGTCAGAGATAACTCTCGGTGCTGTCGCCACTTCACTACCAACGCATGCCTCAAGCGTCTGGTTTAAAGAAGTCGAATATTACGAAGCAGGCGGTATATATTTTCAACGGGTGCCAGAAGGGTATCGAATCATACGTCCGCCCTGGCATGAAGAATATTGAGTTGATGAGCAGATCTCGACTACGATCCATCTCTTCCAGTAGTTGGTACCGCCTATAAGTTTGATCCTTGTATATAATGTGGCCTTCCCCTCCACATCCGAAAGCATGCGTTCCCGTAGCCATTGCATATAAAGTTTTTTTCAATTCTAGCGTGTAAAGTTGAAGCTTAGGCCGGTAAATTGAACATCAACCTTTACAAGAAAAACAAATATTACCATTCTCTTACCATCTACCTGGATATGGGGTATTCAACGCATTTCATCTCCAGAATACCGAACTTAATTTTCAACAATTCGATCCAATGGAAGATAAATGGATGATCAAAGGCTTGGAGTTCGGAAACTGCCCGTGCTCACATGGATGCCCCTGTCAGTTTAATGCGCCTTCAACCAAAGGATTCTGTGAAGCCGTAGTCGGTTTCAAAATAGAGGAAGGCTATTTTAACGATACTTCTCTGGACGGCGTTAAATTCAGTGTTCTCATGAAATGGCCCGGCGAGATAGCCGATGGAAACGGGAAGTGTCAGCTTATCATCGATGAGAGCACCAACGAAGATCAACGGGCTGCCATCAGTAAAATCGCCACAGGTCAATCTACTGCTCCGGGAGCTACTATTTTCTGGGTTTTCGCCACGACCATGTCCGAAGTGCTCGATACGCTTTTTGCTCCCATTGAGCTGGAAATTGATATGAAGGCACGCAGAGCGCACCATCATGTTGATGGACTCATTGAATCCACCGGTGAACCGCTGAAAAATCCCTTCAGTGGTGAAGACGATCGGCGAGGTATCTACAATCCTAATGGATTTGAGTATATGTATGCCGAATTAGGGAATGGCAGATCGCGTGTGACGGCCGGTCTGCAAATGGGTTTTGAAAATACCTATGCCCAGTTTAATGTTCTCCATATGAATCAGGATGGAGTAATTAGGGATCAGAAAATACCTTTTTAAAATTCACTGAGTGAATGGTGTTCGAAGTCTCCCGCA
The DNA here is from genome assembly GCA_027622555.1 of Verrucomicrobiota bacterium. Lineage (NCBI taxonomy): Bacteria > Pseudomonadati > Verrucomicrobiota > Verrucomicrobiota bacterium. The sequence continues at coordinate 34,363 of JAQBYJ010000023.1, read as the reverse complement.
AAGGGATTTGATTACAATCGTGGCGTCACTTGTTGGTGTGACGGCACTTTGTTGGATCTATCTGGTCGATATGGCGATAGACATGGGGGCCATGATGGATATGAGCATGATGCAAATTCCTGATTGGACCGCTGATTATTTTTGGATGATGTTCACTATGTGGTCTGTTATGATGGTGGGGATGATGCTGCCATCCGTGGCCCCCATGGTTCTTATCTATGCTACCGCCGCCAGAAAGGCAAAAGATCAGGGAGCTCCAATTGCTTCTACGGGAGTTTTTACGGTAGGCTATTTAATTATATGGGTTGTATTCAGCTTGCTGGCGACCCTCTCGCAATGGGGATTGGATGAAGCGGCATTGTTGTCACCTATGATGGTGTCGAACAGTCCGTGGATGGGTGCCGGGTTGTTAATCGTGGCGGGAATCTACCAGTGGTTACCCGTCAAGGACGCCTGTTTAAAGCAATGTCGATCGCCCTTTCAGTTTATTTCCGGTCATTGGCGAACCGGAACCTTCGGAGCTCTCAGAATGGGCCTGTCTCATGGAGCCTTTTGCCTGGGATGCTGTTGGCTGATTATGCTTCTTCTCTTTGTCGGTGGCGTTATGAACATTGTCTGGATCGCTGCCATCACCATTTTCGTGCTGCTCGAGAAGGTGCTTCCAATTGGGGCTACAGGCGGAAAGTGGATGGGCGCGGTCATGATTGTTGCCGGAGCGTTGTTTTTCTTTGTTTAATTGTGTGGTTGCTTGACCTAGAGTTTGCAGCTTAATGTACGCGTCGATCTTATGAAAAACGACGACATGCTTTCATCCCACAGCTCACCCGACAGAAGAACCTTCCTCAAAGGAGTAAGTGGAGCGCTGGCCGGAGCAGCTCTCCTGGGTTCAACAAATCAGGCGTCGGCCAAATCTCATTCTGCGAGAAACAATAAATCGATTACACCTATGCCGCTTGCCACCAATTCATACCCATGGGGGACTTTTTATAAACGACAGGGTCGCGACTACGATGCTGATTTGGCTTTTACTATTAGTGAAATAAAGAAGAGTGGAGCGGATTGTCTTGAGCCCAATTTGAAGTCTTTGGATTACGTGGATACACTTTCCAGCGAACTACAAAAGCAGGACCTGGGAATGATCTCGGTTTATGTAAACAGCGAATTACATGAGGCCGAAAAGGCTAAAGAGTCGATCGATTGGGCTATGGCAATCGTGCGTCGTGCAAAGAAACGCATGGGTACGAAAATTGTTGTCACAAATCCGAGCCCCATTCGTTGGGGAGGACCGGAAAACAAGACCGACGATCAGCTTGCTGTCCAACGGGATGCTTTGGAAGACCTTGGTAAAGCCATCCATTCGGAAGGCATGTCGCTGGCCTACCATTTTCACGATCCCGAGTTCAGGGAAGGTGCCCGGGAAGTGCACCATATGTTGTCCGCGACTAATCCCGAATATGTAAAGTTGTGTTTGGATGCTCATTGGGCTTTTCGCGGAGCTGGTGATTCAAACGTTGCCCTACACGATATCGTCAAACTTTACGGTGATCGCATAGTCGAATTGCACATTCGCCAATCACGGGACGGTATATGGACAGAAGCCTTCGGAGACGGAGATATTGATTACGTTCGTCTCACCCGCGAACTCGTGGAATTAGGTGTTAGTCCTCTTGTTACTATGGAACAGGCGGTCGAAGAAAAGTCACTTGATACGATGGATGCTCTTGCCGCTCATGAAATCTCTCATGCGAAGAGCAGGGAAGTGTTTGCTCCGTTTATTGGGTAGAGTTAATCGCAGTCCGTAAGTGCCACGTACGCAGAGTTTGACTGCCTGGATTTTTCCGGATTGGATTTCGAAGACTTATCTCATCTATGAAAATCAAAATACTCTCAATTCTAAGTGTTACTTTGCTAGCAATTTGTTCGGCTGTTTCGGGTAAGCTCAGCATGCCGTCTGTATTTGGCGACAACATGGTTCTGCAACGGAACACCAATGTTGCCATTTATGGTACGGCTAATCCGGATGAGCGGGTTTCAATCCAGGTTACCTGGACCAAGGAAACCTTTAGGACGAAGGCCGATAAGGCCGGCAAATGGCGTGTGGATGTTCCAACGGGTGATGCCTCGACCGGCGAGTGGGTGCAAGTAAAGGCGGGTAATACTTTGGAATTTAAGAATGTGTGTCTCGGCGAAGTTTGGATATGCTCCGGGCAGTCAAATATGGCACGTTTACTAAGCGGTCGTGCGGGCGGTCCCATTGAAAATGGGTTTTCCATTATTAAATCGGCAAATCGTCCTGATGTTCGTCTTTTGAAATTGCCGGAAATATCAGAATCGCTGCCTCAGGCCGATATCTCTGCGCAATGGTCGGTTAGTGATCATGAGACGGCTGCCGCATTTTCTGCCGTAGGCTACATTTTCGGGAAAGAATTGAATGATTACCTCGACGTGCCCATCGGCCTTATACAAAGTGCTTGGGGAGGGTCAAACGTTGAGACTTGGATTTCCAAAGAAAAATTCAAGGCACTTGGGAAAACAGAGACCAATAGTTACTACCTTGAGAAGGCTGCTGATATATCTGTGAGGACGGGACCTAATCACATGCCGTCCGCCTTATACAACGGCATGATTCATCCGCTGATTCCTTATACGTTTCGCGGTGCGATATGGTATCAAGGTGAAGCCAATGTAGTAAATTCTTCTGAATATGCGGAACTTCTTGGTGGCATGGTATCTGATTGGCGTGAACGCTGGGGAGTAGGAGACTTTCCGTTCTACATTGTTCAAATAGCTCCGTTTACGTATCCGCCTGATCGAGGTAATTCGGCTCTTGTGCGTGAGGCACAAATGCAAGTTCCTGAAAGGATACCCAATGCCGCAACGGCAGTGATTCTAGACCTGGGTTTGGAAAACGATATTCATCCTCCATTCAAGATTCCCGTCGGTCAGCGCTTGGCCACTCTCGCTTTGGCCAATACTTATGGAGTCGAGGGGTTTCCAAAAGGATCTCCGGCCTACGATTCCATGCAAATTGAGAGAAGCCGGATTCGCGTTAGATTCAAAAATGCAGGGCAAGGTCTTTATATCGAAGGAAGCGAAGTTAACGGACTGGAAATTGCCGGTGAGGATCGCATATTTTATCCGGCGAGAGGTCAGGCGGCCAATCGAGACGAGTTACTTGTTTCTTCTGAGAAAGTTGCAGCACCTGTGGCGGTCCGCTACGGGTTTACCAACTGGGTTCAAGGAAATCTATTCAGCGTGAATGGATTTGCTGTATCTTCTTTCCGAACCGATGACTGGGATCAATAAATACCTTTGAAATGAGATACTCCTATATTTTTCTCCTTACCTGTCTAATGTTTTTCATTGCAGGATGTGGCACCGAATCCACCAAAACGGGTTCGGTTAAATCCCGTCCTCCCAATGTCGTCATTATTTATGCCGACGATATGGGGCATGGTGATCTGGCGATACAGAATCCGAATTCAAAAATCCCCACACCCAACCTTGACCAGCTTGCCCGCGAGGGCATGCGGTTTACGGACGGTCACAGTTCTTCGGGGATTTGTTCGCCCAGTCGTTATGCCCTGTTAACCGGTCGCTATCATTGGCGGCGTATGCATGGTATTGTTCAGTCCTTCGGGCCTTCCGCATTTGAAGAAAACGAATTCACGATGGCGCGCATGTTTAAAGCGCAGGGTTACAAAACGGCGTGTTTCGGTAAATGGCACTTAGGCTGGAATTGGGAAACCGTAATGAAGTCCGACGCTGAACCGGTAATCGATGATCGCAAACGGGAAATCTTCGGGCCAGAAGATATTGATTGGTCTAAACCCGTTTCGGGTGGGCCGCTCAGTCAGGGATTCGATACCTACTACGGAGATGGAACGATTAATTTTCCACCCTACGCCTGGATGGATGGCGACAGGGTCGTGGAAGCTCCAACTGCGCTTATGGACATGGGTTCTCGTCAAACGGAGGAAGGCAGTTGGGAGTTTCGCCCCGGACCCATGGTTGAGGGTTGGGATCCCAGAGATGTGCTTCCAACTATCGCTGAGAAAACAGTGGAGTATATTAGTAAGCAAAATGCGGATACTCCCTTCTTTGTTTATTTTCCTCTCACCGCACCGCATGCGCCCATTATTCCGAACGAAGAATTTATCGGAAAATCGGAAGCGGGAGGTTTTGGCGACTTTGTTTACCAAGTGGATTGGATTGCGGGTCAGGTCATGAAAGCCTTGGAAGAAAACGGGTTGGCCGAAAACACCATCGTCATCTTCACCGCTGACAATGGTCCGGAAAAGTACGCTCATGCTCGCCTGGAAAAGTACGACCACTGGAGTAGTGGTGAATTGCGTGGACTCAAACGCGATATTTGGGAAGGCGGCCATCGTGTTCCATTTATAGTCAAATGGCCTGGAAGAATCGAGCCAGGTTCTGTGACCGATGCACTCACGCATCAAGTGGATTTACTTGCGACCTTGGCGAAGATAACGGGGCATGATCTCTCCAATGAAGTTGCTCATGATAGCATGAACCAATTACCGGTATGGCTAGGAGAATCAACGAACCCAATACGCGATCATGCCGTGCAGAACACCAACGAAAATGGCTTTGCATTTCGAAAAGATGATTGGGTCTTGATCGATGCGAAGACCGGTGAGATCAGCAAACCAACCAAGTGGTACGAAGATCAGGCCGACTATGCCAGAGACGCACCAGAGGGAGCCTGGCTTTTCAATATAAAAAACGATTTGTCCCAGCGAACGAATCTCATCTCGCAATATCCGGAACGAGCCGTCGAGATGCGTGCACAACTTACAGCGATTCGTGAGAATGGAAGCAGTGTAACTCGTTAAACCCCTATCCCATATGAAGTCCATCTTACCCCTATTGCTTTTTGTATTCGCTTTTTGTTTTCAATCTCATTCCCAGGACAAGCCAAACTTCATTATCATCATGGTCGATGATATGGGTTATGCCGGACTCAGTTCTTACGGAAATCCTCACTACAAAACACCTCAGATTGATCGATTGGCGGAAGAGGGAATGAAGTTTACTGATTTCCATTCCAGCTGCCCCGTTTGTTCACCAACGCGTGCTGGTTTGTTGACCGGTCGGTACCAGCAACGAACCGGTGTTGAGGCCATTGTTCATCCTTATAGCCAACACCCGGTACATTACCAGGGGTTGCAACGGGAGGAGATCACCTTTGCCGAAGCTTTGCAGGATGCGGGGTATGCAACTGGGATAATCGGAAAGTGGCATTTGGGGTACGCAAATGAACAGCCCAAGTATCATCCGCAGAACCATGGCTTTGATGAGTTTATTGGCTACCATGGCGGAAATGATGATTTCATTAACCACATAGGGGATCACTTTGAACACGACTGGTGGCACGGTAAAAAGGAGGTACATGAAGAAGGTTACGTGACTCATTTGATCAATAAGTATTCACTCGATTTTGTAGAGCGCCATAAAGACGAACCATTTTGTCTTTATGTCTCTCATGAAGCCATGCATTCCCCTTATCAAGGACCAGGGGATGTCCCTCAAAGACTTCACACAAACGATGCCATGATTCGTTATCCGGATGTGGGCTTGGTTCAGGAAATGAGTGATGCTCTTGACGAGGGGGTCGGGCAATTGCGTGAGAAATTGATCGAATTAAATCTGGATAAAAACACGTTGGTTTTTTTCTTTTCAGATAACGGTGGGACATCCAGGAACTATTCCAATTTTCCTGACTTGCGCGGAACCAAAGGAGCGCTTTGGGAAGGTGGACATCGTGTCCCGGCCTTCGCCTGGTGGCCAGGTAGCGTTAAGGCGGGTACGGAAACAGATCAATTGGGAATTAGTATTGATCTAATGCCGACCATGTTGAATTTGGCCAAAGCAACTTTGCCTCAAGACCATCTACTGGACGGGGTAGATATTTCACCTGTGTTTTTATCTGAGTCATCTCTGCCTCATCGACCCCTTTTCTGGTCCTATATCGGCAACGGCGGGAACCGCCAGGAAGCCATGCGCGATGGAAATTGGAAACTTGTGGTGGATCATCCAAACGCCAAACCGGGAACGTTCGAAAACGAGACACTGTATCTCTTCGATCTTGAGAAAGACTTGGGTGAACAAAACAATCTGGCGGTTAGATTTCCAGACCGAACAGCTGATATGCTACGTCAGGTCAAGGTATGGTATCGGGACGTGACGCGTGATGCGACTCCTCAGCCTGGAGGTTGGCTGGCACGTAATAACCAGGTGTTTGATGAACGAGTATTCAATGGAAAGGACCTTAGCGGTTGGAGTTCCAAGAATCCCGAAAATTGGTCGGTAGAGGAGGGCTCTATTGTTGCCGGATCGAGATCCGAGGTCCCGGAAAGTCAGTATTTGTGGTCCGATGTCGAGGTGGAGGACTTCTACCTATCGATTGATGTTAAACAGACTGCGTTCAATGGGAATGGTGGTGTCGTATTTCGAGCGAACGACGATACCAGTTACCAGGCCGACTTGGGGGTGTCTCCTGTTGAAGGTATTCTTTGGGGCAAACTCTACCAGTCGGGTGGTCCTGGAATGATCGATATGAATGATCGGGGAGATGACATCGTCCGAGCCGAGCGATGGAATCATCTGGAAGTGATGGCCGTCGATGACCGTATCTGGATAGCACTCAACGGAAGGATCTGCTCTGCCGTTAAGAATCTTGCCGGACCACGATCCGGGAAACTGGGTTTCCAGTTGAGTCACGGGAATCACAAGATTTACTACAAGATCAATCAACTGGTTCATAATCCCGAAGTGCAGTTGGCTGGATATTTTGAAAACGAACTCAACGCCTTGTTGAAAACGCCTAACCAACTGTAGGAGGGGCTTTATGCCCCGATCTCTTTTAGGCTTTTCGAAAAATCGGGGCATAAAGCCCCTCCTACAGTTCAAATTAATCATCATTCTTAATGAAAACTCTATCAGCCATTTTCTTATCCCTAATCACCCTCTTTCTCTTCACTGCCTGTTCCCCATCGGCTGTCCAAGAACAGAGCAACGCTACTCGGATCCTCATTGTCGTTGGCCCAAGTAACCATGCTCCTGGGACACACGAAGTCGCCGCTGGGGCCCGATTAATCAAATACTGCCTCGAACACATGGAGAATGTGCCGGGCTTTGAAGCGGATGTGGTGTATGCCTGGTCGGAAGTTTCTCAGTCACTCGATGCATATGCTTCCATCGTATTTATCGGAGACAACTTTCCCGGGGAACATCTGGCGGATTCAGAACAAGCGATGAAGGACATTTCCAGTATGATGGACCGTGGCTGTGGTCTGGTGTGCGTGCACTACGGTGTGGGTCTGCAGAACGAAGACATGGGTCCTGATGGAGATCATCCGCTGCTGCACTGGATGGGCGGCTACTTCGCGGCCAAGTGCGATCACCACCAATCCATTGCCCGCCACTACGATGCCACCATCGAGGCAGCTGATTCAGATCATCCCATCGCTTGCGGATGGAACACATTTACCCTGCGCGAGGAACCGTATATCAATATCTACTTCGGTCCGGATAACAATCAGCTCTTGCCTGGAGCATTTGCTGTGGCAACTTCCCTGCTGCCGCCGGAAAACCCTAAACGTGAAATCATCGCCTGGGGTACCGAACGGCCGGATACCGGGCGCGGAATAGGAATTACCATGCCTCATTTCTACAAGAACTGGCTGAACGAGGACCTGCGAAAGTTTATTCTAAACAGCATCCTCTGGTCGGCTAAAGTGGAAGTTCCTGACGACGGTGTCCAAACCACCCTGCCGGATCTGGAGGCCTTCGAGCCAGAGTCGATGGAGTTTGTACCGAAAACAAAATGAGAAATATTGCTTGGCTGTTTTCGACACCTGTACTGTTCCAAGTGATAGCGCTTTTGCTAATCTCTTGTTCAAAGAAGGGAACTTCGACCTCTGTCTCGATTAATGGCACTGGCTGGTTGATTAATGGCAAGATAACCAATCCCGGTTCTGAAGCTGAGGGTTTACTTATGAATTCCCGGATGGTGAACGCCACTTTCGAAGACCGTAGCCGGCAGGACTTCGATGCCGAAGCCAATACGGATGAGTTTATCGCTGCGATCCCTGATTATGTGTCCTCGGGAGTGAATGCGTTTACCCTGAATCTGCAGGGAGGCATGCCGGGTTACGAGGGGGCGGTGAATTCAGCTTTTAATCCCGACGGATCATTGCGGCCTGAATACATGGCCCGGATCGAGCGAGTCATTCGGGCCTGTGATGAAAATGGTGCGGTGGTTATCCTGGGATTCTATTACCAAAGGCAGCACAAGATACTTGATGGCGAATCGGCCATCTATGCCGGAGTGGTAAATGCCATTCAATGGATCCAGGAAAAAGAATTCACCAACGTGGTTGTCGAAATCGCCAACGAGTATGGGCATCCAGGGTATAAGGAATCAATCATCCGGGATCCCGAAGGGCAGGCCAGTCTGGTTCGATTGGCGAAGGAAACCGCCCCGCAACTGTTGATCAGTACCAGCGGATTGGGTTCCGGCTTCATTGATCCGGTAGTGGCTGAGGTCTGCGACTTTTTACTACCTCACTGGAACGGGACCAAAGTAGAAGATATTCCAGCCAAGGTCGCGGTGCTGAAACGGTATGGAAAGGCCGTCGTTTGTAATGAAGACGCCACCGAGGGAGTTGAAGCGGTGGCCAAGATGCTGGCCACGGTGCAGAGTGAGGCAGCTTATGGTCTGATGCTACAGAAGTTAAACCAGCACGATCCCTTTATCTTTAACGGCACGGCGGATGACCCGGTTTATTACGAGGCGTTGAAGAAGATGACCGGTAATTAATATGTAGGAGAGGAGCTTGCTCCCGATTCGTGAATCAAAAGAGCTTCGTTTTCGGGAGCAAGCTCCTCTCCTACAGTCATGCAATTTACCCACTGAAGTTTTGGCAGTTGCGTTTAAGGCTATGGCTTTACGCCGTGATTTTCCTGGGAACGCCAAGCCCCAGCTTGGCACGATCAAATGGATCGCGGCGTAAAGCCGCTCCTACAGTTTTTTTATTTTGTATTTGTGAATGGATCCTACTGCATCTCCACCGTCTTCGGAAACCCCGGATGCTGTTTGTGTGACGCGACACCTTTAAACTGTCCAAAGATCGGCCAGCTTTCAAAGGTTACTGAGTCTTCCCCTTTTTTGAAACGAACTATGCCGTAACCGAGGCCCCCATCGCGCATGTAGTCGAGTAGTGGGCGACCGTCGCCTTCAAAGTCATCCTCGATAAGAAAAGTGTGAGGATTGGCCGCTGCCCAAATCGTAATCTTGTTCTTCCAGCCATCAAGAAAGCGACCTGTGTAATCGGGCGCGCCGGGTTGACGGTTCTGGCCATCCACTTTTGGCCTCCAGGCGCGGTGCATCGCGGTGGAGACTGCAGGGAGAGTATAGCTCCATCCAGCATCTTCCCAGTCATCGATTCCTTGTTGGACCAGGGTGGAAAAATGCAGGTCTCCATGCACCATGATCGCATTGGCGTCGCGAATCACTTCCAAGGCGCGCTTTCGGCCAGACTGTGGCCAGCCATTGGAATCGAAGTCGGCTACCATCAGATGATGAGGTTGGCAGTAGGGCGATTGAGACAATACAGCTTTGAGTTTTGTTGAACTGGAACCCCAGTCTTTGAGGAAGTCGAGCTGACGTTTACCCAGTAGGGTTAGGTCTTCGCGGTCGAGTGCCCGAGTGTCGAATTCCTCTTCGTTAATCGTATCCATTTTTGAATAGTTTTTTTCTCCGCGCATTTGGAATAAGGGTTCCATTGCTTCGAGTATATCACCTGGAGCGGATTTAAACTTTCGATCATTGATCAAAGCGAAGCTGACTCCACCCACATCGAGACTGGTGTAGTAAACGCCAATTCCCTGCGCAACAGGGGTAGGATCGTAGGGATCCGGATGATGTCCCATTTGTGTATGTTCCACCATCTTCACCCATTCTGGATGCATACGGTAACCGCCAAAGCAACGCATGTCATTGACGTCGGGATCACCTGTCATGCGTGTACCATTCTTGCCCCATAAATCGTTGGAGTACACATCGTGATCATCCGGTATCATGACCGTCGGTCGATCCTTCATCAATTTGCGAAAGCTGAGTCCGGTCGACCAAAACTTCCCTAAATAATTCAATGATGCACGTGGAAGGTCTGCCTCTGTCTTGGCGACAACAATCCCAAACCCCCCGTTCGTTTCATAAATCTGGTCACCTGCAAAAAAGACGAGGTCTGGGTCTTGAGCTAACAGGTTCTCTTCAAGGAATTGATTGGGAAAAAAATCGGAATTCGAACAGGAAAGCCCGACCATGGATATTTGGTCCTGGTTCACTGGATCCTTCCTGATGATTCCTCCCCAGCTTGAGGCTTTATACCCCTGAGCCGATTTCCATGAATAACTAACTCTGTATTCCTTTTCTTCAGACGTGTCCCAATTTTCTACCCGGAAATTTGCAATCAATGAAAGGGGGTCCATTTCGCTTTCCGCTACTGTTCCCCACGCATCTTTCTTCTTAACTTGAAGTTCAACTATCTTCCTTGCTTCGCTCTCCATGGGTACGAGGAAGGCCATGAGTTTGAGCACCTTATTCTGGACCGTGTATTGGGTCCATAGGATCGGGTCGTACGTTTGATCCAGGTTTGCCGAAACTTTGTCACCACTCATGTCCCAATCAGAAAACCAAAAGGTCTGATGATCGGGGTCAGTATGGTCATGGCGTGCGCGAATCGGCACTTCGATAGGATGACAGGCGAGGGCGATATTTCCTGTTAAGGATTCTCGGGTCAACTCGCTTTCCAGTTGAGCGATCTCAACTCCCTCAGAGCTAACAGTGAGCTGGACGGTTACTGTATTACCAAAATGCGATACGTTCATTCTTAGCTCTGAATGTTTTAAAACCTCGTCCGACAAAACCTGTTCAGAAAACGTCGACTCGATCATCAAACGTCCACGGTTCGTAATGCCTGCCATGACAGGACGAATACGTTGGAGTTCTTCAGCGTGACCCGCAGAGAAATCATGCATCAGGTTGTTCCGGTAATCGTTTACAGCGCCAAGAGCTGCGAATTTGAATCCGGCAAAAATTTCCTGAGCATCAGAAACGACTGATCGATCCATTAATCCCAGTTGGACAGTCATTTCAAAGTCGCCAGCTGAGTCTTTCAATTGATGCGTCAGAGAGTGGAGCTCGTTGTTCCAGCCTCCATGGGTGCACTCCAGGCGATCATCGGAAAGCTGCCAGTTCATCAATGGATTCGTCCAATACTCCGGGCCAATCCAGGTGCGGGTTACTTGCGATGTGAGGGCTGGTAACCCTTGGTCACGTGTTTCTGATTTGCTACAGGAAAGCCCTGCAATTGTGAGTGCAGTGGCCAATACAGTTTTAAGGAATTTCATAAGGTAGGTATTCGATGGTGATGTCGCCGTTCCAGTTTTTTACGACTTTTCTGTCTACTATCATGTTGAAGTAGACATCCAATCGTCCGATGCCTGAATCAAGATGTATGTCTATATAGGCAGCTCCGGGTTCAATGGGGATATGTCGTTTGTTATGTTTCCATAGCACAGATACAGTGGCTTCTGGATGTTCCTTCCAGAAATCGGTAAGGGTAAAGGGATACTTGTTACTATCGGTAATATGAAGGCGGTAGATTCCTTCTTTAATTACATTCAGCATCCATCCTTCAGGTAAACTATCGTGATGCCAATGATAGCCTTCCTGATAACGCGATAGGTGAACCGGATCCTCTTTTGTCGGGTCGATGTGGATACGTCCCGGTTGCATGTTGCGCGATGCATTGACCGAAGAATACCAAGCTTCATAATCACTTAGCAGCTTTTCTACGACCTTCGGGTGTTTCACAGCTATGTCTTTTGATTCACCCGGATCATTTGCGATGTCGTAAAGTGCTAGCTCAATTGCATCTCGGTTCGCTACGAAGCTACTATCAAAGGCCGACTCGGGATTGAGTACCAATTTGTAGTCCTGGTTGATGATCGATGCGCATTTATACAATGCCTGCTCAATGGACTTCACAAATTGAATGACAATAGTGCGTTCCTTTAACTCTCCGACCGTCCCTTTTGTCCAAAGCGGTAATATGTTTCTTCCGTCCAGCTCCAGGCCCTTTGGGAGTATTGCTCCGGCTAAGGCGGCGAAAGTCGGTAATAGATCATAATGAGCAGCGATGGTATTCAGCTTTTGTTTGGACGAAATTCCCGTTGGCCAGCGCACAAAGAATGGAGCCCGAATTCCACCATCGTAAATGTCCCCTTTGTGTCCTCGGAAATCTCCCTGGAAACCGACACGCTTCACTCCGCCATTGTCGGACATGAAGATGACCAGGGTGTTTTCTTTATCGCCCGATCGTTCCAGTTCTTCCATCAATCGCCCGAAGTTTTCATCAAGATTTTTCACCATGCCATAAATACGTGCCGTCTGTTCGTTTACGCCCTTGTCCATAAAGGGTTGGTAGTATTCCTGATCCACATCGTTCGGGCCGTGAGGCACGTTGGTCGGCAGATAGACAAAATAAGGGCGGTGGTCCTCTCGTTGAATGTATTCGATCGCTTTGTCAAAAAACAGATCTGTGCAATAACGGTCATGCACCTCGCGTTCGCCATTGTGGTAAACGACCGGTTTCCAATAACTACCGTCCTCGTCGGGTGGTTGACCTATCCCTCCCGACTTGTGGTAAAACGTTTCCTCAAAACCCTGATCCTGTGGGCGGCTTGGATAGTTGTCACCCAGGTGCCATTTTCCGAATACACCCGTGCGGTAGCCAGCTGTACTTAATATTTCGGCGATGGTAGTTTCATCGTCGGCCAGACGTGTGGCACCGCGTGAAGTATGCAGAATACCTGTTCTTTGGTGCGAACGACCTGTCATAATGCTAGCACGGGTAGGCGAGCAAAGTGGGCTGACATAAAAACGTCCCATCTCCAGGGAGTCGCTTGCAAATTTGTCGATATTGGGCGTATCGACTTCCGGATTTCCGTGGAATCCCAGATCATAGAAATCCTGGTCGTCGGTGAGGACCAGAATGATATTAGGCTTGTCCTGCGTGTCCCGTCGAAGCTCTTGAGCGAAGTCGGAAGCCTGTCGAATGGGACGCGAGTCTGCTGCAAAAGTGCAGACTGGGAAACCAAGTAGTAGCAATAGACAAAAAATCTGCGTTTTCATAGTTTAGGGTATATTTCGCATTCTTTGATAAAAACGAAGTAACGTCCAATTCCAAATCTGGATTTTCTACCATCTTGCTTTGGGCAAAACAGTAGTTAGCTTTAATTTTTACCACATGAAGAAAACGTCTCCGACTTCAAAAGGTCTCTATCAGTGGACCCGTAAATTGCATCTCTATATCGGGATGTTTATCTGTCCATTCATTTTGGTTTATGCGGTTAGCACTCTTTATCTGAACCATAGTGTTCGACCGCAAACCGTAGACCAGGCTCAAGCTCCGATTTCGATCCAGGTGGATCAGAATGCAAAAGGTCCAGAGTTGGTGAAACAGGTGTTGGAGCAGTTGGAGCTCACCGGAGAAATCGCCGGCGGTGGTCAGGTTAGGAATAATGAAACCATTATTCGTGTTGCTCGCCCAGGATCCGTCAAAGTGGTCACGGTAAATTTACTGGAGCAACAAGCAACCATACTTGAAAGAAGTAACGGTCTCCTGGGTGCGATAAACTATCTGCATTTCAATCCCGGCTTACATCGGGTGCCCAATTGGAGTATTACAAAATTATGGGGATGGTTGGCAGATTCGGTGGTTTACTTTACGTTGTTCCTCACGGTCAGCGGTATCTACCTTTGGATTCTGTTGAAGGCCGAAAGGAAAATGGGTCTGTTCCTGCTCGGTGGCGGGGTCGCCTCGTTCGTCTCGATAGTGGCTGCCTTAATCTATATCTGATCCTTATCCACAGCAACGAATTACACTTATGAATAAAAACGATGCATTGAAAGGATTCGAGAAGTGGAACCGAAAAATCCACATTTACCTTGGTCTCTATATGCTGCTGTTCATCTGGCTGTTTTCCATTTCGGGTCTCTTTATGAATCATCCCAAATGGTTTCATGGAAAAATCGAACGGACTCCGGGTGAAAGACAGGTCACGGTTTCTACCGACATGGATGACGTTGCCAAGGCCAAGGACCTGAGAGAGCAGCTGGGATTGGAAGGGGAAATCATTTTACGAGCTCAAGGGAATCCGGAAAAATTTGCCTTCATGGTGATGCGTCCTCACCAGCGGCACGCGATCAATGTCGATCTCGCTACTCAATTGGCGACGGTCACTCTCGCAAAACCTCAACCCGTCGGGATTCTTGCAGACTTGCACACTTTTACCGGAGTTCGAGGCATTTGGAATGAACCGGTACAAGAAAAAGATTGGTTTCTCACGCGAATTTGGAGTTTCAGTATGGACGCCCTGAGTATCGGTTTGATCCTCATCGTTATCAGTTCCTTATACATGGGACTCAGGATAAAAGAGAGTCGGCGATGGGTTGTTGCCTCTTTGGCCTTGGGCACTCTGGTCTGCTCCTTTTTCGTTTGGGGGCTTACTCTGATGGGTTAACTACTCATCTATATTTCAATCACGAAAGGTTGGGCCACTGCGTCCTCGCAGTGCCGAGTATTTCTTGAGTATTCGGCGGCGGAGCAGGGACGCTCCCGCCCTACCAATTTGTCGACCGAAGGTCTCGGTACAACTGCGATTATCCTGGGAACGCCAAGCCCTCGCTTGGCATTTTCTTTCCAAGGATCTTTCCGATATAGAAAATTGTAAGAGGGGGTTTATCCCCCGATTGTTCGAAGCTCAGTCAAGTGATCGGGGGATAAACCCCCTCCTACAGTTCTGCTTCAGAGCCTTGATGCTGGAAAGGCTGAAGAGACTCCTTGTCGCCTGACCATATCTGATGCTGGTTTTACGCCTCGGATCACTTCACTGCCACTGCCCGCACCCGCGTATGGTTGTCCTTACCGGCGGGGCCTTCGATTGTCAGAGTGATAACATATTCCCCAGCCTCGGAGTAACTGTGAATCGGATGTTGTTCAGTGGATTCGTTGCCATCTCCAAAGTCCCAATGCCAGTTGGTGATGTCTCCATAAGATGTGTCCTGAAAAGCGATTAAGCGGCGTTTCATATCTAGCACTTTAAATTCCCAAGACGCTTCCAGTGGGTCACGGAATCGCTCCTCCAACGGCATCAATCGAAAGGCCACCATATGGTCTCCGTTACCGATCATGTCAAATTCATGGGAGAGACTATAGAACCCAGTGTAAGCGCGACTATCCGGATTGTCGACATCGTCGTAGTCGAGAACCGCCCAGGACATGCCGATGATTTCGTTTTCGATTAGTTGTGATACGATAGCGCGGGCCGGATCGGGTGGGGCGTGGTCGAAGGGTGTGATCCAAAATTCCAAAGTTAGCTTTCCGCTCTCTCCGGGTTTAAAGTCGTAGGAATAAGCAGCGTTTGCGTAAGGTAGTTTCCCAATCCACGGTTGGCTCCCCCAGACAAAGTCCCAGTCCTGCCCTTCATGGGGCGTGTTGATGTGATGATTTTGCGCGTGGACCCCGTGGAAAGATAGATGTGCCTCCATTGGAGTGAGATCTTGATTGGGGTGCATGCGCGAAATAAATGGCCCGCCCGAAAGGTCGGCATCGACGACCAACTCGAAGATATCGTTGTGCCGGTTTGCCAGCGCGAAATCCCAGTAATTATCCCAGCCTTCATAGAGAAAGTAGAGTTGATTCATTCCTTTCACCCATCCGACCTTCACTTTTACGTCGAGTGAGTCAGGATCGACTTTTGCTCCCGGATTTACTCGCACATCCCGGAGCTGGTCGGAACCTATGGAATACGACTCCGGAACCATATCCCAGTCATCTGTATTTCCATCAATGCGCGGTATGGCATCAGCAGGAAACTGAAAAATTTGAAATTCAACTCCTGGCCGTTCCAAGGCCAATGCCAGCTGAGTGAAAAAGATAGAGAAGAGTAAGATAAGAGAAGTTTTCACGGCATGGATTAACTTAGATTTCTGTTTTTTTCGAGCAAGGTTAGAGTGCTGATCGCAACCCATTTGTCCTAATCTGATTCGACGAGAACGCGTAGGAAATCTCAGATGGTTTTTAACATAGATGGGTTCAATTTTCCGGAAGGGCGAAGGCGATATACTCGCCTTTAATGATGACTTCGGAGTCGCGGGACAGGCCCGATTGGGAGGAAGCGCAAAAGAGAATGTATTGACGACCGCCCACTTGATAGACCGCGGGTATTCCTTCAACTCCATTGGAGACTTCTCTCTCCCAAAGAAGCTCACCGGTTTTTGAATCGAACGCTCTCACTTTTTTGTCTTTTGATCCGGCGAAGAGCAGACCGCCGGCGGTTACGACAGGTCCGACTTTTTGGTAAACGGATCCGGTATTTCTGATGCCTTTTGCCGCGAGTTCCGGAACTTCGCCCAGAGGGATCTGCCATTTAATAGTTCCCTCGTTCAAATCATAGGCAGTGATTGTGGTCCATGGAGGTCCGATGAGTGAAAGTCCATTGCTCGCCCGGACAAGTCCAAAGCCACTGACAAATCGCGCGTTGTTTTCCAGTTGTACCGTTTCGTTACCCAACAACTTTAAAATGGGGGTCGGATGTTTCAAATAATCCACAAGCAACTGCATATCAGACTCCGAAATGGATGGATTGCCGGGCATGGGTCCTTGTCCCTGTTTTATGATATTGAGAATTTGCTGATCGTTGAGTTTGTCGGTGACTCCAACCAGAGACGAAACCGCCATGGCATTTTCTTGAGCCGATGTAGTGTGGCAGTTGTGGCAATGGACATCATAAAGATAGGAGCCACGCAGTTCAGGGTTTTCGGGCGGTGGTATCGTTTGAGCTCGATCCGGTTCGAGTTTCAGAATGGCCGGGTGATCTTTTGAAACGACATAGAGCATGCCCGCTTTCGGATCGACCGCGCCGCCGCCCCAGTTTGCTCCGCCGTTGTTGCCCGGCATTTGAATAGTGTCACCTCGGCCAGGAGGAGTAAACAAGCCTTCGTTGCGGGCACCTTGAACGTAGTCGAAGAACTTGGCCCGTTCCTCCGTTTCAATATAGGGATTCAAGTCATCCACGGTAAATGTCTGACGTGCGAAAGGTGGAGGAACCGTTGGAAATGGCTGTGTCGGCCACAGCGTTTCTCGAGGCATTTCAGTACCTATTGGAACCTTTCGTTCCTCAATTGGCCACAGCGGAATTCCGCTTACTCGATCAAAGACATAAACAAAACCCTGTTTGGTCGCCTGAGCCACAACGTCTATCATCTCGCCTTGGTGTTCTACCGTCAGAAGCTTTGGGGCAGTGGCGGGGTCATAATCCCAGATGTCGTGGTGGATAAACTGAAAGTGCCAAATGCGTTCGCCGGTTCGCGCGTCCAGGGCAACCAGGCAGTTACTGTAGAGGTTGGTCCCTGCCCGGTCCGCGCCGTAGAAATTGTATTTCGCACTGGCAACCGGCAGGTAAACGATTTTCCGCTGCACATCCAAGGTGAACTCGGTCCAGACATTGGCGCCGCCAACTGTTTTCCAGGCATCCTCTGGCCAGGTTTCGTGACCGAACTCTCCCGGATGAGGTATGGTATGGAAGGACCAAACGAGCTTTCCGGTGCGGACATCGTACGCGCGAACGTCTCCAGGAGCAGACCCATAGCCTTCATTCGTTGCCGAACCAAGAATCAACAAATCTTCGAAGACTCGACCGGGCGAACGGGATTGCACGATGGTAAACGAATCCGGATCTCGCCCCAAACCTTCCTTCAGGTTGACACTACCGTCCTTGCCGAAGCTATTAATTGTTGTTCCGGTTTCAGCATCGAGGGCCCGCAGAAAGTGGTCGCTTGCAAAGAACAGTCGCCTATCGGACCTATCCTTGCTCTCCCAATAATTAATTCCGCGGTTGGTGATCGCAACGGTTCCGGGTTCCAGCGTGTGGGTCCAAACTTCTTTTCCGTTGCTTGCGTCAATGGCTACGATCGAGTTGTTCTTGGCCAGAACGTAGGCGCGGTTTTCCACGACCAGTGGAGCGAAAAAATACAAATTGTTATCTTCCGTTGAGAAAGACCAGGCGAGTTCGAGACGGCCTACATTGGAGGTATTGATCTGATCGATACTCGAGTACTGGGCTGCATCTGCACTCCCAGCATAAGCACTCCAGGTTGAGTAATCGGAAGGTTCTTCTTTTTGACCTTCACTACAGCCAATTAAGAAAATTATGAGGAATAAGTAGACCTTGGGTGTTGAGATCGGGGAGTTCTTGTTTCGTTTACGAATGGCGAGTCGAAGGTTAGTTTTTAAATTCAATGAGAACTTCCCTGAACGTATTTGGACCGACATTTTTGGCGCTGTGGGTTGCCGGAACAGCGGGATAGCCAGGACGATCGGATACGATTTGATCTCCTTGTATCTGGAAGGCGAGGGCGCCACCTGCTTCGAGTTCCACTGTGTCCAGGAGTTCTCCATCCGGGCCGCAGACTTCGAGAGTTGATCCTTGGATCACTCGTATAGTATAGTCAAGCACGTGGGTGTGCCGATCCCCTTGTTCTCCGGGTTCCAGGTCGAGGTGCCAAACGATAACCCGATCATCTTCAAATACTTTTTTGGTGCCTACTCCAGCCATAGGACTGATTGTTTAAGTGAGTGCCCTGTTATAGGCAATTGCTTTTCGCTGTGTTGCACCTCAATCTCTGAATTCTTTCAAATGAAGATTCTTCGCACTTCTCTCTATACGCTTCTAATCCTGGCGCTCGCATCTGAGATGTCGTTTGGCCAGGATTCCAGGCCTAACATTCTTTTAGTAATGGCGGACGATCAGGGATACGGGGACGCAGGCTTTACCGGACACCCGTTTGTTAAAACGCCCCACTTGGATGCCATGGCCAAAGCCGGAGTGGTGTTTAATCGATTTTATGCCGGTGCTCCTGTCTGTTCGCCAACCCGTGCCAGTGTGATGACGGGTCGAACTCCCATGCGAACCAATGTCCCCAATCATGGGCACTATATGCGCCCCAACGAGGTGACTATTGCGGAGGTGCTTAGAGATGCCGGTTATGTGACCGGGCACTTTGGAAAGTGGCACATAGGATCGGTTCAAAAAGAAAGCCCGACCAGTCCAGGAGGTGCGGGCTTCGATGAATGGTTTTCAGGGTTAAACTTCTTTGATCGTGATCCTTATCTTAGTCGAAACGGCGTTTACGAAAACCCGAAAGGTCAGGGTTCCATCATCAGTATGGATGCCACGATCGAGTTTCTTAAAAAGCACAAGGACGGCGAGAAGCCGATGTTCACCGTTACCTGGTTTCCTTCACCGCATAGTCCTCACGAAGAAACTCCGGTCGACTTTCCGGGAGGGGAGGATCTTTATAAGGGTGAAGAGAGTCGCGGTTATTTTCTTGAAATCACATTGCTTGATCAACAAATGGGCAGGCTACGTCGAAGCCTAGGAGATATGGGTATCGCTGACAACACCCTGGTCTGGTACTGTAGTGACAACGGAGGTCTCGTCGAAGCTTCGTCCGGCGGTCGTGAGAAAAAAGGAAGCATCTACGAAGGTGGACTTCGCGTTCCTGCGATCATCGAATGGCCGAGTAAGCTGGAGCCGGGAACGATTGAAACTCCGTCCTGTGCCACCGACATTTACCCAACCTTGCTTTCGATTGCTAATGGCAAAGTGGCGCATCAACCACGGCTCGATGGAATAGACCTTTCGAGCATTATTGCTGGCCGGCGAACTCAGCGGCCTCCAATGGGCTTCTGGCATTTACACACTGTCGGACAAGGCACCTGGAGCGACCGAACCATTAAGGCATTGATGGAAGCCCAGCAACAAGGGCTCCCCAATCCACATCCGGAGCGACTACTTAAAAATGTTGAGGAGTTTCCTGAATTGGAAAGAGGCGATTACCAAGGTCACGCCGCCTGGAACGATTGGCCCTGGAAGCTGCACCGTATTCAAAAGGCGGATAAAGTAACCGTAGAACTGTACAACCTGTTGAACGATCCGATGGAGTCCAACGATCTTTCAAAGAAAGAATCAGCTCGAGTCAAGCGGATGCTTTCTGAACTGGAGCAGTGGCAAGCGTCCGTATTCGATAGTTGGGAAGGGAAGGATTACTGATTTTCGGAAGCATATTTTCTTCAATATAATCGTGAAAAAGCGGGAGTTTAAATACCAATGAGTTCTGAGATTGTATTGGTTATCCCAGTTCTCCTCAAATGAGCCTGTTTCAAACAACAGAGTTATTTTTGCGGACTGAGTGGATGTGTGATCGTCTCTGAATTGACCTAATATGCTATTATATTGGCGGGTAACATTATTGCATGAATAGTATTTTATCCTTCCTGCAAAGACTTAACAGCCACCTGAACGATTCCCATCTGGTGAAGTTCAACTTTGATGACTTGACCCGCTTCATCACGAATGAACTTCAATCTGGCATCCACGAATTCGAAAAAGAACTCAGTTTCGGATTCTGGATATATTGGTAGGGGTGGTTGCCCAGTTACATTTGCAAGAAGTTCTTCTCCTTCTAAGCTTACATGGAAAGAAATCTTTGGCTTAAATCGATATTCTCCGACATAGTCCTGTAAAAGTTGAGTGGTTAATTGAATGGCCTCTCTCCTTTTTGCTAATGGATACTGCCTTTCAAGAATATGAAGGCCTATATCGTCGATGAAACTCACTGAATTGGATAGAACAACAACTCCAGTTTGATTATCTTCTCGAAAGCCGACAAAGCTATGGAACCCGTTGGTTCCTCCATTATGCCAGTAAATTGGTGCGTCAAATTTGTCCGCAGTTACCCAGCCAAAACCATCTTCATCTTTAGAGCCATTCTTAAGTGCGCGAGTTAAAGCCAGAGCTTTCCCCATCGGTGATGAAACAGATTCGAGGTTTGCGGAAATGAATCTCAACATGTCATTTGCTGATGATCGAATTGAACCCGCACTTTCAAAGGTAGAAAACTGACATGGCGGAACGGCTTCCATCTGTTGGCCGTGGCCGACAGCTAATCGGCTATTTAGCATGGGTTCAAGTTTGGCACTCGTGCTGGTCATCTTTAACGGTTCGCATACTCTAGAATGGATCAACGTGGCATAGTTGAGTCCTGTTCTTCGTTCGAGCAGGTGTCCTAATAACGCATAGCCGATATTCGAGTACTCATAGGTTTCTCCAATGGGACGGTCTAGCTGATACCCGGAAAGAAATTCGTATAAATCGGTATGAGAGTAATCCGCCAAAGGTTGAGTAAGCTCTTTAGGATTCAAGTTGCTAGGCATGCGAGGAAGTCCGGAGCGATGAGAAACCAAACTGAGGAGGTCGATTTCCCTGCCTTCGTAGGTTGGCACTCTCACTCCCTCAGGAAGAAATGACGATATTGGGTCTGATAGTTTTATCTCACTTTTGAGATGCATATCAGCCAACAGAACCGCCGTGAATAGCTTGGAGACAGAACCTATTTCGAAAATCGTATCACCATTCACAGGTTGATTTGATTCTTTACTTATATTGCCAAGACTTATTATCCGGGTCTTATAACCTTCTATAAGGCCGATAACCATTCCTGTGCTCTTCTTTGCTCCGTCTATCCTATCCGTTAATATCGCATTGATTTCTTCGGTTGAAATTAGACTGTCTCTGCGGCTCGTCATCCTTGTTTGATGGCTGCGGTTAAGATTTGGACCAGCGGTTTTCAGGACTACTATTCTTTCCTGTACTTCTCAAACCACGCCAGGGTATGTTCAACTTTGGTTATAAGCTGGCTGGGTCGATTAGCGATATTGTGATAGGAACCGGGGATCTCGACAAACGCTGTTGGGATCTTTCGAAGTTTTAAGGCATGATAAAGTTGTTTGGCTTCGGAGATGGGAGTTCGAAGATCTTCCATGCCGACCATGACGAGAGTGGGTGTTTCCACATTTCCCACTAACGAAATCGGCGAGAATTTCCAGTAGTCCTCAAAGTTTTCCCAGGGCTGTCCGGGGATTCGATAGTTGGCGTAGCCGTAGTAATTGTCAGCGGTGAGCGTCTTGCTGATCCAGTTCATAACTGGCTTCACTACCGACGCAGCCCTGAAGCGATGGTTCTTTCCAATAATCCAGGCCGACATGATTCCTCCGGCACTGCCACCGGTCACGAACAATTGATCTTCATCGATGTAGTCCTTCGCAATCATGACGTCCACGCCGTCCATGATGTCCTGATAGTCGTCACCCGGATAATTGTTGTAGAGCAAGTTTCCAAACTCCTCGCCATAGCCGGTGCTGCCCCGAAAGTTTGGGTAGAAGACTACATAGCCAGCAGAAGCGGCCAATTGCATCTCTGCAGAAAATCGATCTCCGTAGTTCGAAACCGGCCCCCCATGGATTTCCACCATGAGTGGATACCTGTTCGCTGGTTCGAACTTAGGTGGTTTTACGATCCATCCTTGGAGTGCTCGTTGGTCGAAGGTGGAGGTATACCAGACTTCTTCAAACTCGCCCAGCTCCCGGTGATCGAGCAGGTCGGCATTTAGGTGTGTGAGAACACTCACCTCGGTATTTGAAATCACAGCCACATCGGCTGGGTGGTAGGGTGTGCAAAAAGTGTAAGTTATTACGTCATCTTCGGAGAGTGTAAAGGAGCCGCCTCCATAGGGTCGCCCAATTCCTGTTCCTCCCAAGTTATCGGCAATTTTTTCTACCTTACCACCGAGACTTACATAACCTATCTTTGTGTTACCATGGTTATCGTATTGGAAGTAGATACCGTTGCCATCTTTGGCCCAGGAAGGATTGGAAATACTGCGATCAAGATTGAGATCGATCTCTCGTTTGTTGGAGCCGTCCAGGTCCATTAAAAATAAACGATCAATCTGATAAGTTTGTATCTTATCTTCGAATCCCAGGTAAGCGACCTGCTTCCCATTCGGTGAAATAGTTGGGCTGTGGTCAGGGCCATTTCTATCGGTCAAGACTTCGATCGAGCCAGTCTCAAGATCGAGTTTGTAGATTTCTGAGTTTCGAAATTCAAATTCCCAGTTCTCGGTCCGATTGCCCGAGAAGACCAAGGACCTGCCATCGGGTGACCATTGAGGAGTTCCGCTATGATGATAGTCGCCCGAGCTAACTTGGCGAGCAGTCGACCCATCGGCGGGCACAACAAAGAAATGGCTGAACCCAGGAGAGATGTAGCCGGAGCCATCGCGCTCATGCTTCAGGAGGGTCGTCACTCTTGGTGCCTCTGCCCATTTCGCATCTTTCGGTTTCTTGGGCGGTTTCACCAGTTCGTCCTTTTTTCCGTCCACCTTGAGTGAAAAGGCTATATGAGTTCCATCCGGTGACCAGCTTAGCCCGGAAGGTGATCCATCCAGTTCCGTTATCTTCGCCAATTGCTGAGTGTCCGCCCAAAGCACGTAAATTTCACTACCGTTCTCACTTGAGCTGACAAACGCGATCCTGTCTCCGCTGGGCGACCACCTGGGGTTGGATTCATTGACCTCTCTGGCGGTAAGCTTACGATGATCGGTTCCATCCGAGTTCAGCATCCATAAACGACCGTAGGCTCTATCGGTCATGATATCCATGCCGCGTCTCACATAGACGATGGATTTCCCATCCGGTGAAATCTGTGGATCATCCGCGTATTCCAATTCGAAGACATCGAGGTTTTTGAATGCGGGTTTGTCGGCCTGAGCCTGCGCACCACACCAGAGAAATATAACAGCCAGGGGAATCAGAATGAGTTTCATCTGAAACCAAACTATTTTGAGAAACCCCTTGGGCAAGGTTAGATTGTATTGAGGATTCGCCTATTCCTGGGACTTTCTATTCTTAAACGGATACTGCAGCTGTTTCCTCCTAGGTATGATTTAATAATACGGGATGAGATTAAATTTCGCTGTAGGGCTAGTTGCTTGCAACTTGGCCTCCGTGATCCATAACCTTGCCGGACAAGGCACTGATGCAAGCATCGAGCCCTACGCTGGGGGAATAATGCTTTTGATAGTTGGGAAAGGAAAGATTACCCCTTCCGCTAAACTTGAGCAGCGGGTGGAGCAACTACCGGGACAATCTTGTTCGTATCATTTTTTATAAACCGCTTTTGCCTGCGCTTGCTCAATATGCGCGAGAAAATCATCCAAACCGGCAGCAGCCAGAATAAGCAGGAGCAACTTTAGTCGCGACCTGAAGGTTTTTGATTTACGAGTGGCGAACAAATTTGCTCCTATACTATAGCCATCCTTTCGTTTCAGGTATTAATTGTACCGAGGTCTTGACCGACAACGAAGTGAAAAACAGTCACACCCCCTGTCTTTAATTATAATCCGATTTCTTCCGGATGGTTTACGTATCCAAGGAACAAACAGATTCCCGATTGAATATGCTGAATGGCAAAAATGAATGGTCTATCAATGTGGACGATCAGCGGTTCCGGTTTTTTCTCAATTCCAAATGCAAGTAACATTTCTATGCCCGTGGTCGCAGCGGCTTCGGTTCCTAGCTCATCTACCTCAAGCCATGTTTGATGTATCACCTTTCCCAAGTAGAAATACTCGCTTGGAGAGATGGTTATCATTCCGCTGAAGTCGGCGCTGTTTCTTGGAATATCAAAGGCTTTTTGAATACCCATCCTTTGAAGTATTTGCCCGAGATCCAGAGAAGACGGTTTGAGAATTAATTTTGGAAAATGAAGTTCGATCTCCCGTTGGGTAGTCAGCTTTCTGCAAGAATCAAGCAGGGTTGGATTAAGGGATTTTCTGATGTCGGATAAGCCGTTTTTCTTATCCGGTATTAAAGCTAAAAATTGAAGTTCCCCGCCCGTGTAAGGAATAGAGATGGCTGTTCCCTGTCGGATTTTCCGGTATCCAAAATGCTGCTTCTGAACCATCGTTTGAACGTTCTTCCTTTCAACCCCGTTAATCCAAAAGTTTTCAGCTTTGGTTAGGTCTTCATCAAATGCAGATTCCCAGGCCGCCTTGAGATAAAGTGTATTGATTAAACAAGCTCGGGTATCTGTTCCGATGCTGCCGTCTGATATCAATTCTTCTATCCTGCCTTTGGTACATTCGGAAACCCACTTGTTCATTTCGGTTCTCGCCGCGTCCGGGTTGCCTTCAAAATCCAGCTTACCAATTTCCGAAGCTGGTAGCTGATTCAGGCTTTCCAAATAGATTTTGTTAAGGACAAATTGTCGCTGAATATAGAGTTTATTTGCGACGTTTAGAGCAATGGCAGGATGCAGACCTTCCTCCTTATCAAAATCTTGGAATTCCGTTTGAATCCTGTTGAGGTCCTCGTTTATTCGAGAAACGTTTAACAAAAGATCTTCGTCATTCTTCGGGTAATGCAATGCCTTCCTAATTTCGTCCCTGGTATCGCCAACCGCTCCCAAGTAAGCCATTAAAAATGCAGTCTGAATGGAGTAGGGGGAAATCACGAAATTCGATGTATCTTGTGAATTATCGAAGTGTTTGCTTAGCAATTCGATTCCAAATGTATTGACGGCCTTTGAAAACGAATCCTGTGCTTCGCAAACGGAAGATGCGGCGCAGGTAAAAATAAGGAGCGAATGGGTAAGCCATTTAAGCATGGAATAATTGTCTGGGGCTTTAACCATTTGACAATCATAATGCAACCAATATGGAATTTATGTATGGCTACAATTACTATTAAAAACATTCCGGATTCTGTGCATGGTGCTCTGAAGGAAAGAGCATTGCGCAACGGACGTTCGTTGAATGGGGAGGTGGTGTCCTGCTTGCAGTCTGTGGTGGCTGTACCTCAGATTGATGTCACCAAGGTATTACAATCCGTCGACAAAATCAGAGTGTCCGACTCTGTTCGGCTTGACACTAAATTGTTGGAAAAGGCGCTCTCCGAAGGCAGACCGTGATAGTTGTCGATACAAACATAATCGCTTACCTCTTAATTGAGGGAATCAGGACAGAAGACTGCCGAAAGGTACTACTTGCAGATCCGGAATGGTGTGTTCCATTTCTTTGGAGGTCAGAGTTTCGCAATGTATTATCAACCCATATGCGGCATGCCGCCATGTCATTGGAGGGAGCCGTTGCCAGAATGCAACAGGCTGAGAGCCTGCTGTTTGATCGGGAATATTCGGTGGCATCTCCATCCATTTTGGAAGTTTCAAAACGATTGTCGATTTCAGCCTGCGACGCTGAATTCGCAAGCCTTGCCATGAAGCTGGACACTAAATTAATTACAACGGATAAAGCTCTACTTAATAAAATGCCTAAGCTGGCATTGGATCCGGAAAACTTCTCTTCAACATAATCCCCATGAAAACTATTGCCCTTGTTTTTCTTCTATTTCCTTTTCTCGTTTTTGCTCAACAGAATCGCGGACCTCAGCTACCCGCAGGCACGAAAGTTACGAAAGATATTATCTACCAAAAGGTGGGGGATCGTGAATTGCCTCTGGATTTATATATCCCTCCCGGAGCAACCAAACCGTTACCCTTGATCATCTGGATTCACGGGGGTGGATGGAGAGGCGGAAGCAAGAACGGAATTAATCAATGTGCGGATGCGTTGAAACACGGTTACGCGGTGGCTTCGGTGGAGTATCGCTTGAGCGGCGAGGCGATCTTCCCGGCGGCGATTGAAGACTGTAAAGCCGCGATCAGTTACTTGCGTTGGAAAGCTCCGAAGCTAGGACTCGATCCTGATAGTTTTGGAGTATGGGGCTCCTCGGCTGGAGGTCATCTTGTAGCTTTGTTGGGCACCACCAATGATGTGCTTATCTTTGATACGCACTCTGTAACCAAAATGGCTTCACCTACGGTTCAGGCTGTTTGCAACTGGTTTGGTCCCACTGACTTTCTGCGCATGAACGACGTGACCGGTGGCATTGATCATGACGCAGCCGATTCACCTGAATCACTATTTATTGGCGGTTCCATTCAGGATCATCCTGAGAAAACCCAGCGTGCGAATCCCATTACCTACGTATCACCCTCTGATCCTCCTATGCTACTTATGCACGGGGATAAGGATGAGTCCGTGATCTACAATCAAAGCGAGCTGCTCTATCGTGCCCTGCAAAAGGTGGGTGTAGAGTCTCAATTATACAAAGTGAAAAACGGTGGCCATGGATTTCGTAATGCGGATGAGAGTCCCGAAATGTTGTCTGCGCGAGCCATCGCGTTTTTTGATAAACACTTGAAGTGAAACGGACCCTTTCTTTGAAAAGATTTTCAACTCGATAATGGTATTTTTACAGTTCCGCCTTTCGTGGCGGTTCGCGGAAAAATATCGCAAAAACAAGCAGCACGGCCACAGACAGAAAGGCTGGGACCTGCCAGATCTTTGCCCAGTCATGGACTATGGCACCTGCGGAATTTGTAATCTCATACATCGCCAGAACCTTACCCGCAATCATGGTGCCAACAAATGCGCCGACGCCCCATAAGATAAAGGCGATGAATCCCTGACAGGCGGCGCGGATCCGTGGATTGGCCTGGTCATCGACGTAGAGCTGCCCAGCGATGAACAGAAAATCGTAGCAGACTCCGTGCAGCAGGATAGCGACAAAGATAAGGGGCGCGCTCATCGCGGCCAAACTGACGCTCCCGGCGAGGAAGAAGTAGCGGGCGCACCATGCGAGAATTCCGAGAAAAATGGTTTTCTTATAGCCCAGCCTTTTCAGCATGATAGGCAGCATCAACATGAAGATGACGTCCGAAACCTGTGCGAGAGACATCTTACCGGCTATTCTTGTCCATCCGATTTCAGTGAGGTAAATCCCCATCATCACGAAGTAGAAATAGAGGGGAATACAGATCAGGAACATACAGGAAATGAAGATAGCGAAAGACGGTTTCTTCATCAGCGAAAGAGCGTCCAGTCCAAGCAATTCTCCTATGCCGACATCTTTGCCGGTCTTTTGTGGCGGCGTATGAGGGAGTGAAAGCGAAAAGATTGCCAGAGCGATAGACGCGCAACCGGCCAGGTAGAATTGTATCGATGATTGCTCTCCTTTCAGCATCGTAAGCGTGACGCCGCCGCCAATCCATCCTACGGCCGACCATAGCTTCACGCGAGGGAACGCAGTCTTAGCGTCCTTAAGATGGTTGAGAGCGAGAGAGTTTCCCAATGCGAGTGTTGGTGTAAAAAGGGCACAGTAAATAATCAACGTGGAGTAAAATGGGAGAAAGGTGTCGAACCTTGGCAACAAGCAAAGTGCCGCGCCTCCGAGCAATGCCAGTACAGCCAGCATTTTCTCCGAGGCGAAATAGCGGTCAGCAATGAGTCCAACAAAAAAAGGCGAGATCATTGAACCAATCGCGAATGCGCCATAGGCCGCGCCGATCTCCTGTCCACCAAACTTCAGCGTTCCCGAAAGGTAGGCGCCCATACTGACATACCAGCTGCCCCAGATGAAGTATTGCAGGAAATTGAAGAAAGACAGTTTGACTTTGAGTTGTGTTTGCATGGTCGGCAAGAAGTTCGTTTTTTCGATTACTTCGTATCTTTATTGTAGTCTTACTCTTTCAGCGTTTTTTGATGTAGAGATTGCGAAACTGGACCTGCACAGCCAAACAAAATATACGCTAGACCTATGACGAAGCTGATGCGAATCAAATCGTGACTGTCCCCGCAGTTTGGAAGTTTGCAGGCAAATCTATTAAGGCATCAGATTAAAGGAACAGAAGAGGAGAGCTTTGATTTTATTAATTACTCGTTCAAATGACGGTTGTATTTGGAGTCGAACTTGTCTTTTAGTTAATTATGCTTCGTCTACTTTACCTATTGCTGTGCGTCTGTTTGGTTGGTTGTGGTGCTTCCCCTAAGACTACCTCCACTGAATCTCCAGAATCCACACGTCCGAATATCATCCTCATCATGGCCGACGACCTGGGATGGGGCGACGTGGCCTACAACGGGCATCCGGTTATCAAGACTCCCAACCTCGATGACATGGCCGCTAGCGGTTTGAAGTTTAACCGCTTCTATGCTGGGGCACCGGTTTGTAGCCCGACTCGTGGATCTGTGCTGACAGGACGGCATCCTTCGCGTTACGGAATTCCTACCGCGAATCAAGGACACCTGGCGGACGAGGAAGTCGCCTTGGCAGAGGTGATGAAAATGCAAGGCTATGCCACCGGACATTTTGGCAAATGGCATTTGGGTACGATGACTCCGGAATACTCCGGTAAGAAAGGACGCAATCCGGAGGAGAACTATTCGACACCCGGGACATCCGGTTCGGACGAATGGTTTGCCACTGAGTATGCTGTTTCAACCTGGGATCCGTACGATCCGGCTAACGCGCATGACGGTGTCGTTGATCCTCGGGTACTCTACTGGGAGAATGGAAAGAACGTTGTGAATGGTGTCGAAGAAGGATTGGTCGGTTGTGATAGCCGTATCATTATGGACAGGGCACTTCCATTTATCGAAAAACAAGTGAAGACCGACATGCCCTTCTTTACCGTGATCTGGTTTCACGCGCCCCACACACCTGTCGTTGCAGGGCCTGAGTATTTGGCCATGTATCCGAATGAAGAAGAAGGCAAACAACACTTCTATGGAGTTGTCACAGCCTTGGATGAACAGGTTGGACGCCTTCGCAACTCACTGAAAGAGTGGGGAGTCGCCGACAATACCATGGTCTGGTTTTGCGCCGACAACGGCCCCGAAGGTAACCCGGAAGCCAAGGGTCGCAATCAAGGGAGCGCCGGACCATTTCGGGGACGCAAGCGTTCCCTCTACGAAGGTGGTGTTCGTGTGGCAGGGATTCTGGAGTGGCCTGCCAGGGTCTCCCGTCGTGTTACAGATTTCCCCGCTGTCACCAGTGATTACTTTCCAACTATTCTGGACGTGCTTGGATTCCGAATACCCGAAATGGACCTGCGACCGTACGACGGCATCTCACTGTTGCCAGTGATTGAAAGTGATTTGAAAGAGCGCCCTCGTCCTATCGGCTTCGATGGACATGGACTGGCAACTCTGAACGACAACCGTTTCAAGCTCGTCCACAACCCCAACGAAAAACGTCTCAATTCAGACAACGGCACCGCCCCCATGACCGAGTGGGAACTCTACGACCTGATTGCCGATCCTTCCGAAACCACCAACATCGCGGATCAACATCCCGAGGTGGTTAAGAAAATGCGCTCTCAGCTCATCGCCTGGCAGATCTCCTGCGAAGCCAGCGCCAATGGGATGGATTACTGAATTGTTCTACCAGCATTATCAAATGCCCCCAGCGTCTTAAAATACCAAGCCATTGCCTGACCCGATTCCTCCTTCTGCCAGTCGGTGAGATTCGGCCTGATCAGAACGGCTTCCTTCCATAACACTTTGCCATTGTCACGACTAGTTGGATCGCCTGGCTCTTGTTTCGCACTACCGAGGAAATATTGACGACACATCTACAAGTGACTCTCGCCGCGCTGAAAAACATATTTCAGATACCACCTCTGGGTAATCCACCATGCATTACGATTCCCCTTGTCCAACCCCCGTTCGGGCTCCCGCACTTTCTGAATCCACGTTTTCATCAATGCTAACACAGCTTGACTCTGAATCATGTTTTACAAGGAAATTGGCATTGATAAATCTCCGCATACAATCATCCTTTGACATGATCATTAGCTACTTAAAAAAACTCATTCTTCAAATTGAGAATACTTATCCCATTAAAATAATCACGTATACTAATAGTTATGCGAAAGTTCTTTCTAGTTATACTGACGCGCAACAACTTTTGTGAAAAAGGATGATGATTTCATTGACCGCAGTATAAGTATCTGTATTATGGATACATGATTAAACTGCAATTGACCGATCAGGATATCTCCGACATTCACGAGGCTCTTGACGACCCCATGATCGACCAGCGCAATAAAAACAGGCTTTTGGTGATTACCATGCATCATGAAGGGGCGAACAACACCTTCATCTCCGCTTGCATGAAGCTCTCCGCCAATACGGTGACCAATTATATCAAACTATTCCGCGATGGCGGCATAGGTGAATTGATTGAGAATCGCTATTATTGTCCGTCCGGTTCATTGGAGCCCTTTATGCAATGCATCGAGTGTTCCTTTAGAATCATACCCGTGCAAAACGCCAAGGACGCGGTGGCGCGAATAGAAAAAATGACGAGGCTGAAGTTATCGGAATCCCAAACGCGCAGGATCATGAAAAAAATGGGAATGTCACTGAGGAAATGTTCATCGATTCCATCAAAAGCGGATCCGCAACTCCAATTCGATTTCTATCGCGAGGAGATGAAGCCCCGTCTGGAAGAGGCCTCCAGAGGCCAACGCAAGGTGTTTTTCGTGGACGCCGCCCATTTTGTCCTGGGCGCGTTTCTCGGAATGGAATGGTATGGTGTTTCGTCCGTCCGTTTATCAAGACATCATCCGGACGGCAGCGTTACAACGTGCTGGGAGCGCTCGACAGCCATAGCAAGGAAATCATAAGCATCAAAAACACCGGCTACATCAATGCGTTGACGGTGTGCGAACTGATTGAAAAAATAAGGAGCCAATACGAAGAAGATTCCATTACCCTGATTCTTGACAACGCTCGATACCAACGCTGCCGGACCGTGATGCAAAAAGCCGAAGAACTGAATATCGAATTACTGTTTCTGCCATCGTACAGTCCCAATTTGAATTTAATAGAAAGACTTTGGAAACTGGTTAAAAAACGTTGTCTGGCCAACCGTTACTATGAAACCTTTGACAAGTTCAAACACGCATCGACCACTGTCTTGAAAAATTATCCAATGAAGATAAGGCTGAACTTGAGTCGTTGCTTACTCTCAAATTCCAGTTCTTTGAGAATCACAAAACTTAACGTGCGACAGTATACTTCGGATTCTTCCCGAAATGCTCATAGAGCAAGCGCAGCGCACGGTAGTAGGCCTGCATCGTCCGCAGCGACACGTCCTTGAGGTGAAAATGCTCGGCAAAGAGCTTCATACAATCGTATTTGTGATTGTAATAAAGCGGGTTTTCGATTTTGGTTGTACTTACTTTTTTTATGTTTCATAAGACCGGTAGTCTAGCGATAGGCTGCCGGTTTTTCAAACCCCATGCACACTCAACCCCTTCTGCCGCGTAGAGGCTTTGTTCAACCAGTCGGTTGTCCAAATCTTCGGAAGCTGCGCTCCCTCCGATTGGACACCTTGACGTTGGAGAGCTGAATACCAACCACAGATTACGCAGATTTATACAGATGCGGTCCGGGTATTTCGAAAAGAAAAAATCAGTGCTTATCAGTGGAATCAGCCGTGCCTTGGCGGAGACTAATGGTTAAAGAATATGGAACAAACTAATCAGGAATGTAGGTTTGAGGAAGAAAAGCTCCAGTCCAATTATCCATGATTTTTCTCATCATGAGGTTTCGCCTCTGCGGATAAATATGTTTTGCCTGGAATTTGTTTAAGCTGGCTATCTCGCTGTAGGACCTGGTTGGTATCGACGATTTAGTTACGCCTCCCGCAATGCGCGTTTGAGAAGTTTTCCGGTGGGGCCTTTGGGCAAGGAGTCAATGATTTCCACATGGCGTGGGTATTTGTAGGCGGCGATGTGTTGTTTGCAAAAAGCGATAATTTCTTCAGCACTTGCTTTCTGTCCGGGCTTTAGAGAGACCACTGCCTTAACTTCCTCACCGTACATTTCATGTGGAATCCCGATGACCGCTGCTTCCATCACGGCAGGATGAGTGTATAGCACTTCTTCAACTTCGCGGGGGTAGACGTTGTATCCTCCGCGAATGATCATGTCCTTTGTGCGGTCGACAATGAATAGATCTCCTTCTTCATCGATGTAGCCAATATCACCTGAATGAAACCATCCACCGCGCAGTGCGGTAGCCGTGGCATCCGGATTTTTGTAATAGCCTTTCATGATGTGGTGACCGCGCATGATGACTTCACCACGTTCGCCTTGGGGCATCTCCTGATCCTGTTCATCGACGACCTTCATATCCGTTCCTGCAATCGCCTTACCAACGGTCCCGATTTTTTTGGTTTCATCCAGCGGCTGGTGGGTTGCAAGAGGAGACGTCTCTGTTAGTCCATAGGCTTCCTGAATCCTCACGTTGAACTTCTCTTCAAACTTGCCTTTAACTTCAACCGGCATGGGAGCACCTCCGGAGACACAGAATTTAACGCTCGAAAGGTCTGCATCCTTGCATGCCTGATCGTGGAGGATTGCGAAATACATGGTGGGCACTCCTGGAAAGAAGGTTACCTTATCTCGTTCAATGATGCGCGCTGCGTCAGCGGGAGTAAATCGTTTAAGATAGGTAACAGTGCCGCCGCCCAGGAGTATGGCGTTCTGGACTGCGGTTTGAGCGAAAATATGATACAGTGGAAGACCGCCGAATCCTACGAAGCCAGGCTGAACCAGGTTAATCTCTTTGGGCCATATACTAAACATACGCTCAGCGATATACTGGGCATTATAGAACAGATTGAAGTGGGTAAGCTCGGCGCCTTTCGGGTGGCCTGTGGTTCCACTGGTATAAATAACAACCGCCGTATCGTCGGCCATAGTTTGGCATACATCCGCATGTTCCGACCTTTGCAAGGCTTCAGAAAAACTTCTGGCGTTTGATGGTATGGAGTCCTCATCTCCATTTGTGATAAGGTAAAGAGTCTTACAAGTTTCGCACCTTCCATATCCCGCCAACCCGGCCACCTGGCAATCCCTGTGGAGTATGAAGGCCTTGGCTTCACAGTTAGTCAATTGGTAGACGATTTCATCTGCAGAGAGCAGTGTATTCAAAGT
This sequence comes from Verrucomicrobiota bacterium, assembly GCA_027622555.1. Lineage (NCBI taxonomy): Bacteria > Pseudomonadati > Verrucomicrobiota > Verrucomicrobiota bacterium. The sequence continues at coordinate 520 of JAQBYJ010000023.1, read as the reverse complement.
TACAGCGACCCCACCGGCGTAAACGATTCCAAAGTAGGCAATGGTAAACTCAGAGCTGTTAGAGATCATCATCCCAACTTTGTCGCCGCGCTCGATTCCGGCATCAATTAATTCCGCAGCAAATTTCCGCACAGCGGAGTCCAACTCATCATAGGAATAACGTTCCTCCTCAAAAATGAGTGCTGTTTCGGAGCCGTATTGCCTTGTTGAATTCGCTAATAAAACACCTAGGTTTAGTGACATAGTAATTTCGGGATTTTAGATTCTGCGTGGGTATTCACTGGAATCTTGAAATAGGATATCTGGTTGGCGAGAAAAATCCCGGCTAAGGCCTCGGTAAATTCGCGACCCGTAATTATAAAACGCTCGGGATCGCGATTAATATTGTTCCTACTTGTCACGCCGAAGCCCTCGGGCGAAGGAGAGCACCCCGGATCCCGCATCTAAGTTTTTGGTAGCAGGAGGTATCTTACTACCGAATCTCCGGTGTGTAATTAAAAGCGCGGTGAGTTACGACCTT
>JAQBYJ010000022.1 GCA_027622555.1 Verrucomicrobiota bacterium | reverse complement strand
AACAAATCGCTGGTCAGGTCGTTTTTTTACGCCCCAAGTGTAGCCTATGCTAAGGACTAGTCAGTAAGCTATTTCCAGTATTAGATTTTTGCATAAGGCAAATTGTGTACTCTAATTTTTCGAAAAAGTTATTGCATTCGAAATAGCCGGTCATTCTATTGCGATGTTTTTACTACTGTCCGTTAATCTCTTTTCTCCACCATTTCATGGCAGACTTTAAACAAAACCTTTCACGACCACGTTTTTTGAAAGGATTTTGGGGTGCAAGCGTCGCTTCTGTTTTTCTAGGAAAAACCGTTTCGGCCACCGCAAAAAATAATCAAGATGGCTCGTCTAAAACCAGCCGTTTTCAAGTCCGTCAGGATCCTCGAAGTGTTTCAAGGGAGAACTAATAAAACCACTGTTATCGCAAGCGTGCATTTCTTGAGTTGCCAAAACGAAACGGGAAATCTACGTGAGATTCTAACCTTCGGGGTCGACGGAATTATTTAAATTATGTCTACGATTTTTTCGAAAGAAGCCAACAAAGCACCTATCAGGATAGTGATCGCACTATTATTGTTGGGTGCAACGGTGACGGCGGGTTTCAACTATTATTTGACTCCCAAATACTCACGTGTGGGTTATCAACCGATTCAGCCAGTTGCTTTTGAGCACTCCCTCCATGCTGGAGAGTTGGGAATTGATTGCCGTTATTGCCATAGCCAAGTGGAAAAGTCCGGCCACTCAAACGTGCCATCTACTAGTACTTGTATGAATTGCCACAATCAGGTGCTGCCACTCAGCGAAAAGCTTCAGCCAGTTCGCGACAGCTTTGCTAGCGGTGAGGCCATTCCCTGGGTTAAAGTGCACAAGGCCCCTGACTACGTTTATTTCGATCATTCCGTTCACGTAAACCGCGGTATCAGCTGTTACGAGTGTCACGGACAGGTTAATGAGATGGATGAAGTCCGACATGAAATGTCATTTAGCATGGCTTTCTGTCTCGAATGCCATCGCAACCCGGAGGAAAGAATTCGTCCGCTGGACAAAGTGTTTGACCTCGACTGGCATCCGGAAAGCAAGGAGCAGCAATTGAAAGATGGAAATGAAATGAAAGAGCATTGGAAAGTAAATCCACCCACCAGCTGCTCAGGATGTCACCGATGAAAAAATTTCTTAAACATCCCGAACCTTCGGATTCTGACCTCAAAGGTCCTCATTACTGGAAAAGCCTGGATGAGTTGGCTGAGACCGAAGGATTCAAAAACTACCTGCACCGGGAATTCCCTGAGGGCGCATCAGAATTGGATGGCGTAAATCGTCGTCAATTCATGAAGGTGATGTCTGCATCTTTCGCTTTTGCCGGTGTCGGACTAACCGGTTGTCGCCGCCCTGAAAAGTACATCATGCCTTTCAGTCAGCAGCCTGAAGAAATTGTACACGGTAAGCCTTTATACTATGCGTCCGCCATGCCGCATCGGAACGATCCGATAGCGTTGATTGCCGAAACGAACGAAGGCCGCCCGACTAAACTGGAAGGAAATAACCTGGTTGAAAGCACGCAGGGTAGCACGAATCAGTATGCCCAAGCGGCAATTCTGGATCTTTACGACCCATCTCGTTCCAAGAAAACAGTTCAGGGAGGTCGTACCTTAACCGAGGATCAGCGTACCGAGCATTTGGTAGCCATTTCAAAAAAATACGCCAAAAACGGTGGTGAAGGGTTAGCGTTTCTTGCCGAAGGTGTTCCTTCTTTGACTCGAGCCGCTCATCTAAAGCAGCTAAAAGCAAAACTTCCAAAAGCGATTTGGGCGGAGTACGATGCTATCGATACTTCCAATCCTGATAAAGCTGCAGCCATAGCATTTGGTGAGTCTGTTCGCGCCGTTTATGATTTTTCAAAAGCTGATCGGGTTCTTTCTTTAGAAGCCGATTTCCTTTACAGTGATCCTAACCACCTGGCTTACACCCGCGATTTTACTAAAGCCCGCAAGGTGGAAGACGACCATACTTCAATGAACCGGCTCTACGCCGCGGAGTCCTATTACTCGATCACTGGAGGTATGGCTGATCACCGTTTGCGTATCGCATCCAGTGACATTCCAGCACTCACTGCGCTGATTGCTGCCGAAATATTTGAAGCTCAGGGTTTGAATGCTGACTCAATTTCAGCGCTTAAAGCATCGGGTGAGGGACTTGATGTGGATCCTCATTGGATCGAGGAATGTGCCAAGGATTTATTCGCACACGCTGGCCACTCCTTGGTCGTTGCAGGACCGCATCAGCCTCAGGCTGTTCACGCACTTGTCATTGCAATGAACGAAGTGCTCAAAGCTCAGGGTGCTACCGTAAAATACGTTAAGATTCCCGAAAGTAATGCAAAATCGATCAGCGAATTGGCCAAGGCTATAAGCAGTGATTATGTTGATACTCTGGTGGTTTTGGGTGGTAATCCTGTTTACAACGCGCCCGTCGATTTGGAGTGGTCCAAGCTTCAGGATAAAGTCAGTGAAGTAGTCCGTTTAGGTGAATACTTTGATGAAACGTCCGAAAAGTCTGACTGCCATATCAACGCCGCGCACTTCCTCGAAAGTTGGGGCGACGCAGTTGCTTTTGACGGCACGGTGTTGGCGATTCAGCCGATGATCCTCCCTCTTTTCCAAGGACTCACTGAACATGAAGTGCTTGAGGTCATTATTAACGGTGAGCCTAAGGAAGGATATACGATTGTATTTGATGCGGTTACCGAATCGTTAAGTGGTTCTCAGAAAGATTTTGAGAAATTCCTACACGATGGTTTCTGGGCCGGAACAACCAGCGACAGCGTAAAAGTAAAGTTGGATGTAAACGCTATTACCAATTTGCTTCAGTCCGCTGGAATCAGAGCATCCAAGCTTTCTTCATCAAACCTGGAAGTTCGCTTCATAGCGGATCCAAGTCTCGATGACGGACGGTTCAACAACAACGGTTGGTTACAGGAGTGTCCTGATCCCGTAACGAAGCTTACCTGGGATAACGCTTTCCTGATCAGCCCGAAATTGGGCCAAGAGCTTGGAGTGATTGCTGGTAACACTTTGATTAAAGTGGTTAGTAAAAACCCGAACGCTCACAAGCGAGGTAAGGAGCAAGGCCACATCATTGAAGTATCTGTTGGCGGCAAAACCTTGAGGGGGCCCGCACATGTTCAACCGGGCTTACCTGACAGCACCATAGTTGTTTCATTAGGTTACGGTCGCACCGTCACCGGTAATGTGGGTGAAGGCAGCGGCTTCAATGCTTACACGTTACGTACATCTACCGGACTTTCTTCGATTTCAGGTGCGACAGCCAAATTAGCGGGCGGCATTCAAGAACTTGCCGATACCCAGGAGCATTGGTCCATGGAAGGTCGTGCGATTATTCGTGAAGCCAACCTCGATTTTTATAAAGAGCATCCTGACTTCGTAGACCACATGGGCATGGAGTCTCACTCTCCCCCGGTGTTAGGACTTGATGCGAATGGCGGAAATCGTCGCGACACAGTACCACTGCAAAAACTGATTGTTGCCGGCGAAGCGAATCGTGGTAATTCGGCTTACGTCACCCCGGAATTTACAGGCACTCACCAGTGGGGTATGTCAATCGACCTCAATACTTGCACTGGCTGTAATGCCTGCGTCATCGCTTGCCAATCGGAGAATAATATTCCCGTTGTTGGACGCGATCAGGTGAAGCGTGGTCGTGAGATGCACTGGATTCGTTTGGATCGTTATTACTCAGCCGGTCCAGGTCGTGATACCAACGATATCCCAGCCAACCCACAGGTTTCACTTCAGCCGATGACTTGTCAGCATTGCGAAATGGCACCTTGTGAATCTGTCTGCCCGGTTAATGCAACCGTTCACGATGATGAAGGACTGAATGTCATGGCCTACAACCGTTGTGTTGGAACCCGATATTGTGCCAACAACTGTCCATACAAAGTTCGTCGCTTCAATTTCTTCGATTGGAATGATCGCGAAATGGACAGCGTTTACGAAGGTCCCCTCGGACCTGGTGGAATGGACGAGTTGAAGATGATGTCCAAGAACCCGGAAGTTTCGGTTCGTATGCGTGGTGTTATGGAAAAGTGCACCTATTGCACTCAAAGAATCCAGGCGGCGAAGATTGACCAAAAGGTTGAAGCCCGCAATTCCGATAATGTAAAAGTTCCAGACGGAACCATCAAAACTGCCTGTCAACAGGTCTGTCCTGCAGGTGCGATTGTTTTTGGTGATGTTTCCGATCCAGAATCAGAAGTTTCCAAGTTGAAGGTATCTAATCGAGATTATGGAGTGTTGGGTTATCTCAACACACGTCCTCGCACTACTTACCTTGCTAAGTTACGTAACCCGAATCCGCTCATGCCGGATTACTATGACAATCCGCTAAGCCATTTGGAGTATAATGCTGTCAATGGTCATGGTGAAGGTCATGGCGATGAGCATGCGGTGGATTCTCACGCTGCAGAGGATGGCGGACATAACGGTCATTAATTTATAGGTTTTCGAGATTATGGCATTTTCTGATCAATTCTCTTTGGATTTAAAAACACCGGCTTCGCCCGAAATACTTGCCGAGGTAAAGCCAGCGCATTTGCCTCGTCCCAAGTTAGTCGAAAACGACCGCAGCTTTGGATGGATTACCCAAAAGGTATGTGGCATTGTGGAAGCCAAAACTCCTGTTTGGTGGTGGGTGGCTTTCGCTTGTGCCGTTTCCCTGGCGTCATTTACCGTGATGGGTCTTTTCTATCTGGTATCAACCGGGGTAGGGGTTTGGGGTCTTTCAAATCCCATGAACTGGGGTTGGGCCATTGTAAACTTCGTTTTCTGGATTGGTATCGGCCATGCAGGAACTTTGATTTCGGCCATTCTCTGTCTATTAAAACAACCATGGCGGACGACCATTAATCGCGCGGCTGAAGCGATGACTATTTTCGCTGTTGCTTGTGCCGGGATCTTTCCTGTTTTCCACGTTGGACGTGTATGGTTCGCCTGGTGGTTATTCCCTTTGCCCAATGCCAATGCCATTTGGCCAAACTTTCGAAGTCCTCTTCTCTGGGACGTTTTTGCCGTGTCTACTTACGCTACTGTATCGGTTGCATTCTGGTATGTAGGTCTGCTTCCGGATTTGGCTACCCTGCGTGATCGCGCAAAATCAAAGTTTCGCAAAATCGTTTACGGTATTTTCTCCATGGGTTGGCGAGGTTCCAACCGCAATTGGAGCAACTACGAAATGGCATACCTGTTGTTAGCCGGGCTTTCAACGCCTCTGGTTCTTTCGGTTCATACGATTGTATCCTTCGACTTCGCGGTTGCCTTGATTCCTGGTTGGCACACTACCATTTTTCCACCGTACTTTGTAGCGGGTGCTATCTTTTCCGGATTTGGAATGGTGTTAACCTTGATGCTCCCTTTGCGTGCCATTTACGGACTACATGATCTGATAACCCAACATCACATCGATTGCATGTGTAAGATCACATTAGCAACCGGGACGATTGTTGGGTATGCCTACTCGATGGAATTCTTCATAGCGTTCTACGGAGCAAATCCGTATGAGATTTTCGCGTTCTTTAATCGAGCTTTTGGTATCTACTCCTGGGCTTACATTACGATGTTTTCCTGTAATGTGATATGTCCCCAGTTGTTTTGGTTTAAGTGGATCCGCCATCGACCTCATGTCGTTTGGATCATCTCCATTTTTGTAAATGTCGGTATGTGGTTCGAACGCTTCGTGATCGCGGTCACTTCGCTCGCCCGAGATTTCTTACCCTCAAGTTGGGGATACTATTCTCCGACCGCGGTCGATATTTTTACTTTCTTCGGAACGTTTGGAGTCTTCTCTACACTGTTCCTTCTCTTCTTGCGCTTCCTACCACTCATTGCCATCGCTGAAGTGAAGGCCGTGACCCCGCAGGCAGATCCGCACCACTACGAAGGAGGACACCACTAATCGGAGAATTTTTGTATGGCGGACAATAAAATATACGGTCTCATGGCCGATTTTGAAAACCCTTTGATTCTGATGAAGGCGGCTGAAAAATGTCGTGATGAAGGATTCAAATCCTGGGATGTACTCACCCCTTTCCCTGTTCACGGATTGGACGATGCCATGGGCTTGAAACGTTCCAAGGTGCCTTTCTTTACCTTCATTGGCGGAACCACTGGATTCATTATCGGTTTGTTTCTGGTGTGGTACATGAACTATTTCGACTACCCGTTGATCGTTGGTGGTAAACCCTTGTTTAGTCCGGTATTTCCATTCCCGGTCATGTATGAGCTCACCATCCTTCTCGCTGCACTTTCTACCATCGCCGGAATGTTTATTCTAAATGGGCTTCCCCGGCATTACCACCCGGCGATGAAGGCAAAGAACTTTGCCGGAACAACAGACGACATTTTACGTATAACGATTGAAGCTGCCGACCCGCTTTATGACGCAGAAAAAACCCGCACGTTCCTGCAGGAAATAGGCGGAACTAACATACAGGAGTTGGAAGACTAATCATGAGATATTTCCTGTTCGCATTTGCATTAGCCGTCGCCGCAGTGGTTTCCATTTTAGGATTCCGCGGAGGATCATTTACCAAGCCACCTTTGGAAATGTTTCCAGACATGGATGACCAATCGAAATATAAGCCGCAGGGCACCAGTACGTTTTTTGCTGATGGTCGTACGGATCGCCTTCCTATTGCGGGAACCGTTGCTCGCGGTCTTTTGAAGGATGACGAATTTCTTCACTTCGGAAAGAAGGGTGAGGAATGGGCGAGAGGCTTTCCGATGCCAGTAACTGACGATTTGATTAATCGTGGCAAAGAACGCTACGGTATTTATTGTGCCGTTTGCCACGGAGGCGTGGGGGATGGCAATGGAGTCACCAAGCCGCGCGGTATGAATATTGTGGCCAGTTTCCACGATGACCGTCTACGGGACATCGCTGAAGGTGAAATTTTCAATACCTTGACCAATGGCAAAGGCCTTATGGGTTACTACCGTGATAAGCTTTCTGCTGAAGATCGCTGGGCCGTGATTGCCTATTTGCGGGTAATTCAACGTTCGCAAAATGCGTCAGTCAATGATGTGCCGCCGGCCAACAGAAAGGATTTGGGACTATGAACAGCGAAGTAACAACTGCAGGAGCTGCCACTGCTTCATCTTCCAGTAAAAAACCCTGGTCGAAAATCTTCCTTATCGGAGGAATTGTATTTTTAGCGATAACTCTGCTCGGCGTATTTTCAGGTGTGGCTGATCATAATCCACGTCCTGCCTATGGGCTCTTAATCATGTTCATTTTCTACCTTAGCATCGGCGTGGGTATGATAATGCTAACCATGATTCACCATGTTTTTGGTTCGGGATGGTCCACGATTCCTCGTCGTCAGTTGGAACATGGTCTTTCGATCTTTCCCTGGTTGGCGCTGATTTTTGTTCCTTTCCTGGTCATCAGCTTTTTGATGGGCGACGATAATTCAGGGTTCATATGGAAATGGTTGGATGCAAGAGCTGTAGCCGATGATGTGCTTTATCAGAAAAAAGCCTGGTGGCTCAACGAAACCGCCTTTTTGGTTCGGTGTGCTATTTATTTTGTTGGTTGGTGTTATCTCGCAAACAGGCTCCGCAAATTGAGCAAAGCTCAAGATGCTGATGGGAATCCTGCCTGGAGTAAGAAACTGCTTTTCCACTCAGCATGGGGCATTATGTTTACGGCCCTTGCTTTGACTTTTGCCTCCATCGACTGGATTAAGTCCATTGAATTTCACTGGTTTTCAACCATGTTTGGTGTGTGGTTTTTTGCCGCAAGCATGCGGGCTGCCTTGGCGGTTACCGCCTTGGTTTGTATCATTCAAGTATACAAGAATGGCCCGTTAACCGGATTCTTCAAACGTGGTCATATGTATGACTTGGGGTGTATCATGTTAGCGTTTACCGTGTTCTGGGCTTACATCAGTTTTTCCCAGTATTTCCTGATTTATAATGCAAATATTCCTGAAGAAACCTTTTGGTATAATATGCGCGAGCAAGGTGCGTGGTGGACGATAAGTATGGGTCTGATCTTTGGTTACTTCCTATTCCCTTTTATCTACCTGCTTTTCTACGCCAACAAAGTGAAGGTGAACCGAATGATTTTTATATGCATCTGGTTACTCTCCTTCCATATGTTGGATCTATATTTCAACATACTTCCTTCCAAGCGTTTGGATTACGATATGTATATTTCCTATCCGTTTTATATCTCTTTTTGGGATATAGCTGCCTTCCTTGGAATCGGTGGAATTTGCGCCTGGTCATTCATGCGAAGCTGGGGCAAGTCCCAAATCATTCCGGTTAAAGATCCACGAATTTTAGAATCCCTGCACCACAATGGCCGATAATTCAACCAAACCTGACGGATTTTCGTTTTTGGCATCTATCATTGCTGTTCTTGTAGCGATTGCAGTGTTCGCTGTCCTGGTATTATGGGCCTACGGCTTGGGAGACAGTGAAGATGCACCAGCTGTAGTGGAAGTCAGAGACGAAGCAGCACCACCAACTGGCGCGGAACTCAAAGCGCATGATAACGAAGTCCTTTCTACTTACGGGTGGGTCGATCAGGAAAAGGGTGTCGTTCGCATTCCTGCCGAAGTCGCTCAAAAACTAGTAATCCAGGAGCTGAAAAAATAATTAATTAAAATGAGTTCTATGGAATCAAATTTAACTCTTTCAGGAACGGCGGCCATCGATCGTTCCACCAAAGCGCCTGTTCTCGTCTATTTGTTTTCAGCGCTTAAGTGGCTTTTATTCGCCTCAATCTTTGGATACCTCGCGTCTTGGAAAACTCACAATCCGGAGTTTTTAAACAGCTGGGCATTTCTAACTGTGGGACGCGTACAAGCTGTCTACACGGCTGCTTTTGTTTACGGCTTTGGCTGTAACATCGCTTTTGCTGTTAGTCTTTGGTTGATGGCACGGCTTTGTGGAACTCAATTACGTTTCAGGTTGGTACTTATCATTGCCGCCGTATTTTGGAACCTCGCACTAACGGTCGGTGTTGTCGGGATTTTCATGGGTGATCTCAACGCGTTTGAGCTTTTGGAACTTCCTTCCTATGTCGGCTTAGCGTTATTTCTTTCTTCGTTGGTCGTATGTGTCTGGGGTATCGCGTGTTTCAAAAACAGAAGTTACCCGGACTTTTATGCTTCCCAATGGTTTTTATTAGCCGCCTTCCTGATATTTCCCTGGATACAGATTGTCGCGCAAATCATGTTGTTCGTGAACCCGGTTCCTGGCGTAGTTCAGGCCTTGGTTGCCAGCTGGTTTGCTTCCAATCTTATTTGGCTCTGGTTTGGATCTATTGCGGTTGCAGGTTTATATTACCTGATTCCCAAACTACTAGGTACGAGCCTTTTGGCTTACAGAATCGCTCGGCGCGCATTCCTCGTTTTTGTCCTTGCTGGAACATGGATGGGAGCCGCCCGACTCGTCGGAGGACCATTCCCCGCATGGATGATTACCTCCGGCATCGTAGCAAGTCTGTTGATGATTATCTTTTTTGTGATCACCGGTATTAATTTTTTCGGTACTCTCTGGCAGAATCGTTCTCAGATTGTGGGGAATGGAGTTCTCCTATTCACCAGTTTTGCGTCACTCGCTTTGTTGATTTCTGGCGTGGGCGTTGTGTTGCTTTCTCTTAGGGGCGTTGCGGAAGTTTCTCAATTTACTATTCTCCTGGATGCTCACCACTTCCTCATCTTCTACGGGGTATTTAGCATGGCGATGTTCGCCATCGTTTATTACGCATTGCCAAAAATTCTTGGTCGAGAGTGGCCGATGGATTTTCTAATATCGTCTCATTTCTGGATAGCATTCACTGGAATTGTGATGCTCGTGGTTCCCTTAGCCGTCGGTGGCTGGAAACAAGGTGTAGCCATGAACGATGCGGCTGTTCCATTTGCGGAGATAGTTCGTTACACCTCTTATTGGATGGTCGCGCGGTCAATGGCATGGATTTTTCTTATAATTGGTCACCTCGCATTGATTTTAAACGTAATAGTGATAATGAGGGCCGATGTTGAATCCTGTATAGAGGATCTTACGCGAGCCGAAGAGGATGCTGTGGGAGGAGTTGAGTCATGAAAAGTTTTGCTTCCTTATTCTTTGTGTTATTGATCGGAATCACAAGTTCCTCGTATTTCCTCCTCCTTCAAGGAGCAAAAGAGTTGAGCCCATCGGAGCTTGAAACTAGCCTTAAGGTATCCGATGAGGATGTTATCATCATCGGTCACGAAGGGCTCGCTGGTCGTGGGCAAAAAGTTTATCGTGAACTCGGCTGTGTGGTTTGCCACACGCAACAAACTCGTCGTCCAGGATACGGCGGAGATTTTGGCCGTGATTGGGGATCAAGACAATCAGTAGCCCGTGACTACGTATTGCAGGATCAAGTCATTCTTGGAAATAAGCGTATTGGTCCGGATCTTTCCAACGTGGGATCTCGACATGATGCAGCCTGGTTTTTCGCCCATTTAAATAAACCCAGCGATGTATCGGAAGTTTCCAATATGCCCTCGTACCCTTTTCTCTTCAAGAAGAGAGAATTTAGTGGTACTCTTTCTGCAAACGCGCTTGTCCTTGTAGGCAATGACACGCCTGCTGAAGGATTTGAAATTGTTCCAACAGATGATGCCGTGGCGTTAGTCGCTTACTTGCAGAGTTTAAATATGGACTATGACTTACCTGAATCGAAGCGGATAAAGTAATGACCGAAGATCAATCCAATTTTAAATCATCTGAGGAGGTCGAAGATTCAAATCTTGTCTCACTCAACGATAAAAATACTTTTATTTCACCGGAAACAATTGGTTATCTTGCGATAGTCTTTTCTATAATCCTGGCCGTAATTTATCTGGCTAGATTTTCTGGTGGCTTTGATTCCAATGAATATCTTGAGTCTTCGAGTATTGCCAGTGAGATGGCTAATTTGGGCGGTGGATCAGGCACTGCTGGAGCTGGAGAAGTTGCTGCTTTTGATCCTGTTAAAGAAGGAAAAAAGATTTACCAAACAAACTGTATGGCATGTCACCAGGTGAATGGACAGGGGATGGTTGGAGCATTTCCTCCTTTGGCCGAGTCTGAGTGGGTTGCAAAGAATCCACAATTATTGGCGCGCATTGTGTTGGCGGGTATGCAAGGTCCAATCATGGTCAAAGGTACTGGGTATAATTCTATTATGGCTCCTCTGGGATCTGTTCTCAATGACGAGAAGATTGCTCATGTGCTTACCTATGTTCGCCAGGAGTGGGGTAACACGTCCGGTCCGGTGGATGCCGCGGTCGTTGCCGAAGCTCGGGAGCAGACAGGGCAACGTGGTATGTGGACGGTTGAAGAGCTCAAGCCCTGGGACACTGAATAGGCTTCAGCTTAATCTATTTTTAAAAGGCCCGGTGAATTACCGGGCTTTTTTATTTCCCCATTTCGATGGAGCGAAGTTTTGCAGCACGAACGGTGTCCCTGATCATTTCTCTAAAATTGGCTGAAGACATGGCTTCCAAGCCTGCTTGAGTTGTTCCGCCTTTTGAAGTAACCTGATTGCGTAATTCTTCGGGGTGTTCCTCAGCCTGCTTTGCCAGGGCTGCCGCTCCAAACACCGTTTGTTTTGCTATTTGAAGCGCCATTTCGGGAGGAAGTCCCTCTTGTGTTCCGGCCTCGGCCAATGCGGCAATAAACTCGAACACGTAAGCAGGGCCACTGCCTGCCACCGCTGTGTGGACATCCATCATACTTTCGTCGATTTGAAAGACTTGTCCAAGGCTCCCTAAAACTGCTTTCAGTATTTCCTTATCGGAATCCTCAAGTGTTTTATTGCTGCAGTAAGCGGTAATTCCTTCGCTGATGCGGCCCGGAGTGTTGGGCATGGTTCTGACAAGGGTCCCGGCGTTGGGGATGGCTCGGGCCAGTTTCTCCAATGAAGTTCCCGCGAGAATAGATAGAACCAGGCGGTTGTTTATTTTTTGAACCGCCTCTGCCTGTGTATCCAGTTGTTGCGGCTTGAAGGCCAACACCAAAATGTCACTTGCTTCAATGAGGTCCTCCGAAGAATTTCCCAGGGAATTTGCCCCGGTCTCTTTTGCAAAGGCACCAGCTCCGCGACCAAACTCACTAATACAATAGATTTGTTCTGGTTTGACGACTTGTTTGGAAATCAATCCACGCATCATGGCACTGGCCATGTTACCGCTTCCCCAGAATCCAATTTTAGACGAGACGCTCATGTGCTGCATGTATAGGATGCAAAAAAGTAGAAATCGTTCCCTGTCCTTCAGGGTTGTTTGCTATGCTTAGCTGACCACCCAAGGAACGAACCGAATGCTGTGCAACCGTTAATCCCATGCCACAACCAATTCCGGCTTTGATAGTTACAAATGGTTCGAAAATGTTGTCGCGGATATCTTCACGGATTCCTTTTCCCCGATCAGTTACCTGGATACGAAGCATCTGACGATTATCGTGAGTTGCGACATCCGTTTCAACCCGGATGATCGGATTCGCACAATCGAAGCGGTGGTAACTTTCCAGCGCGTTTTCCATCAGTCTGGATAGAACGTCTTCGAAGGTTTCCCGGTTGGCTTGAAGCTTCATAGAAGGATCGCTCATCTTTACTTCAATGAAATCAATTTCGTGGGTATCCTTAAATCTTTGGACGGCAGTCTCAAGCAAATCATCCAGTATGAGCTCGCCTACCGCAATGTGTGATTCGCTAGCCAGCCGGCTGAGCTGTTTTACTATGGCCGTCATTTTTCCAACTGTTTTATCAATCACAGCGATTCCACGATGAACGAGTTCCTCATTGGTTAGATCGGTCTTAATCAAATCGAGATAGCCGACTACGACACCCAAAAGGTTGTTAACGTTATGTGCTATTCCTTGAGTAATTGCTCCGATGGCTGCATTTCGCCGCACTTCTCCCAGTCTTTTGGTGAGCTCCATGTTTTCCCGGTTTACTTCCAGAAAGCGGAGTTGTGTATTCACACGTGCTACGGTTTCGTCCAAATCAATAGGCTTCGTGATATAATCAACTGCGCCAAAACTCAGTCCTTCAAGTTTTCCTTCTTTGGTTGAGTTTGCAGTGATGAAGATAATAGGAATCGATCGTGTTTTCTCTTTCTCCTGTAAACGTTCACAGACCTCATGCCCGTCCATTATTGGCATCATAACGTCCAGAAGAATGACGTCGGGCATATGTTGTTCGACCAACTTGAGACAAGTTTCTCCGTCATTGGCTGTCCACACGTCCATGCCCTCTCGAACTAATTTTTTTTCGAGAAGCTTTACATTAACCGGCTGATCATCAACCACGAGGATTTTAGGATTTATCTTCACTGAGCTGTAGAGTTTTTACAAAGGAAACGTAAGGGTAAACCCTATGGTTATTGTTTTGTCTAACAAAAACAAAAGTTTAAAAGTCTACTTACACTCTTTGGTCATTTTCCTAGTCAATAACCCAGGTTCCGGTAATTAGATCGTGTACCGTTCGTTTGTCCTTTTGTAAAAAGATCAACATAAAGGTGATCCAAAGCCATGGACTGAGCAGCAGGAAAATCGTCTTCAACCAGGCTCTCATAAATATGGTTCGAAAAAGGAGCGGTTGATCCAATTGATAACGCGACACTTTTATTCGGAATATCAGTTTCCCTAAAGAGCTACCTTTTAATCTCCATTCGCTAATCAGAAAATAGAGGAAGAAAATGGTGAACAGGATGGTTTGACTGGCCACCAGCATATTCCTCAGATCCGGATTCTCCATCAATGTCTTTGCAAGATCCTTGTCCGCCATAAAGTTCCCCGATGACTTCTCGGCGTATTCGACAATAATGGATTCGGTTCCAGGATAATATTTTGGAATAAGGATGACCATGATTATTGCGAACGCCAGTAATCCACATACCACTACATCTGCTCCTCCCGCCAGTAACCTTACCCACGGCGGAGTCGGCTTGACATGATTACTTATCGATTGAGCCGATAGTGGCAATTCGGGAGGCTCTTGCATCTTGGCAATTAACTCCTGGTTGCCTGAAAAGCCCGAAGTGTATTCTTCATCAACATGGCTACTGTCATGGGGCCTACTCCACCTGGAACAGGTGTTATGGCCGAGACAATATCTTTGGCGGCTTCAAAATCTACATCTCCAACCAATCGATAACCACTCTTTCTTGAACTGTCCTCAATACGGTTGATACCGACATCTATAACAACCGCACCTGGTTTTAACATGTCGGCGGTTACAAAGTGGGCTCTTCCAATCGCAGCTACAACTATGTCCGCTTGTTTTACGATGGATGCAATATCTCGGGTTCGTGAATGGCACACGGTTACGGTTGCATTTCCAAATGCTCCTTTCTGCAGAAATAGAAGTGAAACAGGCTTTCCGACAATTAAACTTCGTCCAAGAACCACCACATGTTTCCCTTCGGTTGATATATCCGAACGTTTGAGCAATTCGATAACTCCTGCAGGTGTGCACGCAACTGAACCGCTTGGGTCTTCCTGGCAAAGCTTGCCGATATTTACGGTGTGAAATCCATCCACATCCTTCTCCGGCAACACCGACCGAAATATGGTTCCTTCGTCGATATGGTCGGGTAGGGGAGCCTGAACCAAAATCCCGTGTATAGAAGGATTCTCATTGAGTGCTTTTATCTCCGCAAGGAGCTCATTCTCAGAGATCGTTTCGGGGAATACCTTAAGTTCACTTCGAATACCTGTCTTTGCGGCGGCGCGTTCCTTATTCCTGACGTAGGAAACCGAAGCAGGGTCTTCACCGACCCTCACAAAAGTAACAGCGGGCTTCTCGTCTCCGAGCTTGGCTACTTCTTCGGTAATTTCATCCAGAATGGTCGCGGCGATGTGTTTACCGTCGATTAACTTCATTGAGGTCTATTGTACTGTGAGCTGGCTGGCGACGATTACCAAATCGCGGCCTTTGTTTATTCGGTAGATACTACCGGCAAGACTGAGTTTCTGTCCCAGGTAGGATTCGAAGGGTCGATCGAGAATCAGGTTCCGTGGATCGACAAATGCCATCCGCTTTTTACGGCTGTTCAATATTTGCCACTGGTATGTGGGTTTATTAAAAGGGTATGGTAAGCCTTTATACACGACCAGCTTTCCTTCCAGAATACGATCTATGGGTTCCCCGGGGTAGGTTTTGGTAGATGACAAATCCAATGGTTCGTAAGCCGCGATTTCGTCTTGGACTACGGCTGATTCGACTTCATAAGCAGTATCATTGCGAGCTGAAGGTAGCTCGGCAGCAAAAGCTGGTCCTGGGGCGGTTGCGGGTGTATCCGTTTCAAAGTAAACGGGGACTGAAGTTGTGACTGAGATTTTGATCCACTCGCCAGCAGCTTGGACAACTTCGGCACTAGCTCCGTCCTCCAAAATGGTCAGAAAAGCATCTTCGTCACCCGGTACAAAATAGACCGGGGCTCCAACCTGAACGGTAAGTCCTTTTGTCACATAACCTTTTCTAACGAATCCTTCGAAGGTTTGGTTAAGCTCAACCCATTTCCACACATTCGATTGCTCGGTGCTGTAAGGCATCTCAGCAGCAGCGGCTAAACGGGAATCGTTCGCCGCCAAAGTAGTAACCTGGTAAGAGCTGGAGTCCGGTTTAAGAAACACCGCTACCATTTCTTGTCCTACGACTCCCAATACGCTTGAGAATAAAAAAATGGGAAGGAGGAACGTTTTCAGAATGAATGATCTGTTCATGATATTTTTTATTTGGAAATTTATCTTTAAGTGTCTTTAGGCCAACAACAACCTCTTTTCTGCATCGGTGAGTCTTTTTACCGACCCTTTTCTTAATCCTTTGATCCCGAAATGGCCAATTTTTGTTCTTTCCAGCTCTTTCACTTCAAATCCGACCAATTTTAGCAGACGCCGAATTTCTCGTTTTTTACCATGATTCAGAGTAACCTCTATTTCTCTGGGTTTCCGGGGATTGGGTCTAATCGCTTCTGCTTTTAGATGCTCGTCTCCATCTTGAATCCCGGTCGTTAATTTGCTGATCAGTTCAAAAGGGAATTCTTTATCAAGATAAACCCGATAATACTTTAACACCTTATTCGAAGGGTGAGTTAAGGCAAACGTGAGATCCCCATCATTTGTGATTACGAGCAAGCCCTGGCTGTCGCGGTCGAGCCGACCTGCGCAATGCAGGGATGGATCCAGTTGAAAGTTTTTGGGCAGGAGTTCGAAAACAGTCTTCTTTGCAAAACGATCGGAGCTGGTACAGGTATAGCCGATCGGTTTATTTACCATGAGTACGATTTTGGGTGTCTCGACCTTTTGAACGCGACGACCGTCGAGAAATACATGGTCCTTGCCGGAAATAACTTTCATCCCCAATTTTGCAATCTGGCCGTTAACCACAATCCGACCTGCTTCTATCATGGCTTCGGACTTTCTGCGGGAGCCAACGCCGGCCTGGGCGAGAAATTTTTGTAATCTTTCAGGTGAAGCTGAACTCATGGGATATCGAAAGGAATATTAAAAACTTAAATTGACTATTATTATTGATGGACAGGATTTTGTGATTGTTTTTAATCCGCTTTTTTTATGGATGCTGAAGTAGAACCACAATACGATAAAAACAATCCATTTCTGGCAAAGCTAACCGAAAACTCCCCTCTATATAGAGAGGGGAGTTCAAAAGATACCCGCCACTTTGTGGTGGATCTTACGGGTAGCAATCTTGTTTATTCCTGCGGTGATTCCCTGGGAGTTTATCCCTCAAACCAGTCTGAAACTGTTGAGGCAGTCATAAAGGCACTGGGGGTAAACGGCGATGAACTCGTTACCCTGCCGAAGAAAGAGAAGACTATTAGCTTTCGCGAGGCCCTATCCAGAAAGCTTTCCCTGGCAGCTCCGACTCGCAAAACGTTAATGACCTTCGCTGGTAAAGTTGAAAATGAGGCGGAAGCATCCATCCTTGCTGAACTCTTGGACGATGCCAATAAGGAGTCGACCGAGGAGTATCTCGCAAATCGCGAATTCCTCGATATTCTTGAAGAGTTTCCTTCGGCAAATTTCTCTGCTCAAGAATTTGTAGATAGTTTGAGGAAGTTGATGCCGCGTCTGTATTCGATCGCATCATCCCCGCTCTTATACCCAAACGAAATTCATCTCACCGTCTCCATTATCCGCTACGAGACGAACAATCGGAAACGCGTTGGTGTTTGTAGTACCTATCTTTCGGACCGCGTAGAATTGGAAGTCTCGTCCATGCCGGTGTTTGTAGCCAAATCTCATTTCGGCTTACCCGACGATGATTCCGCTCCAATGATTATGGTGGGGCCAGGAACGGGTATTGCACCATTCCGTGCATTTTTGCAGGAACGGATTGCCAAGAATGCTCCGGGTAAGAATTGGTTGTTCTTCGGTGATCAGCATCGGGCAACTGACTACCTATATGAAGAAGAATTCGAAGCCATGAAAGCGGCGGGACATCTTGAGAAACTTGATTTGGCCTGGTCCCGGGATCAGGAAGAAAAAATCTATGTCCAGGATAAGATGTTCGAATCTGGAGCAACCTTGTGGGAGTGGATAAGAGGAGGTGCTTTCTTTTTTGTGTGCGGAGATGCCAAGCATATGGCTAAGGATGTGGATGCGGCACTTCACACCATCGCACAAGAACATGGTGGCTTATCCGAAGAAGAGGCGGTCGTCTATTTTAAGCAGATGAAAAAAGAAAAACGTTACCTTAGAGACGTCTATTAAACTCGTTTTAAATGACTGGAAAGCTTGGGCACTCTTCCGATATTTTCACTTGATCGGCCCAATAAATTGTGTCCCACTTCCCGCTTTATGAACCTGACTTTTAATGAACGTGTTGCGGTTGTCACCGGAGCTGGCAGAGGAATCGGTCGCTCCATTGCTGAAAGCTTGGCCGCGGAAGGTGTTCATGTAGTCTGTGTAAGTTTAAATCCAGCCAGCTGCGGTGCAGCCGCTGAAGGCATCCGGGCTCAAGGTGGAAAAGCGAGCTCTTTGGCTGTAGATGTCAGTGATGCTGGTGCGGTAGCAGCAGCCTGTAAGCAACTTATTGAAGAATTTGGCTGCGTGGATATTTTGGTAAACAACGCTGGGATCACAAAAGATGGCCTGTTAATCCGAATGACCGAAGAAGATTGGCATTCGGTGATAGACACGAATTTAAGCAGTAGCTTTTATTGGTGCAAAGGTCTGGTTCGACCCATGACGAAAAAACGCTGGGGTCGTATTATTAATGTGAGCTCGGTGAGTGGAATCGTCGGAAACGCCGGGCAAATCAATTATTCCAGCGCCAAAGCTGGCATGATCGCCATGGCGAAGTCCTTGGCCAAAGAATTGGCATCCCGCTCTATTACTAGTAATGTTGTCGCTCCCGGCTTTATTTCCACCGATATGACCTCCTCCTTTCAAGAAGGCGATATTGCTCAACAAGTGCTGGCAAATATTCCTCTTAAAAAATTTGGTGATCCAAAAGATATTGCCAATATGGTTACTTTTCTAGCTTCTGAAGAAGCGAATTATATAACTGGTCAGGTTTTTACTGTTGACGGCGGTATGACGATATAAACTCTGATCTATTCTAAAACATCTACTTCCTACCATGGCAGATAAAACAACAGAAGAACGCGTAATTGAAATTATCGTTAACCAGCTCAACGTAAATGAAGAGCAGGTTACTCCTGAAGCCTCGTTTTTGGACGATCTAGGAGCTGATTCACTCGATACTGTCGAGCTAATCATGGCATTCGAAGAAGAGTTCAAAGAAGAGATTGATGGCGAAATTCCTGAATCTGATGCTGAAAAGCTCCAGACGGTTGGAAACGTTATCGCTTACATCAAAGAAAAGTCTCAATAATTTTATGTTTGGGCCGTCTAGGTATGGTCCCAGTTGCTTATGCTTAACTCCCGATCTAGCAATCGCGTAGTTGTAACCGGTATGGGATTGCTCACTTCTTTGGGCGATACACCTGATGCCTTTCACGACAACTTGTTAAATGGAGTTAGTGGGATCAGCACCGTCAAAGCCTTTGATACTACGGAGTATACGTGTAAGATTGGCGCTGAGATAGCTGACTGGGATCCAACCAGGGTCATGGATATTAAGGAGGCTCGCCGAAACGATCGGTATACCCAATTCTCCGTCTTCGCTGCTCTCGCAGCTTTTAAAGATTCGGGGATCGATATGAGTAAGGAAGATCCTTACCGTGTAGGAGTATTTGTTGGTTCTGGTATCGGTGGAATGAACACGATTGAAAACCAATCGAAAGTCCTTTTTGAAAAAGGTCCGCGCCGTGTGTCTCCTTTTATGATTCCGATGTTGATTGCCAATATGGGTTGTGGTCGGGTCGCGATTGAACTTGGTGCCAAGGGTCCAAACTTCGGAATCGTTAGCGCGTGCACCACAGGCACCAATTCGATCGGTGAAGCTTTAAGGCACATTCGCTACGGCGATGCGGACGTAATGATCGCAGGGGGAAGTGAAGCGACGATAACCCAATTAGCCTATGCTGGCTTCTGCCAGATGAAGGCGATGAGTACCCAGAATGAATTTCCAGAAAAAGCGAGCCAACCATTTAACAAAGGCCGGGATGGTTTCGTGATGGGTGAAGGTGCCGGAGTCATTGTTCTGGAATCGTTGGACCATGCGCTAAAACGCGGAGCTAATATTCTGTGTGAAATCTCTGGTTATGGTGCCACCTGCGATGCCTATCATATCACTGCGCCTGAAATGTCAGGTGAAGGCTTGGAGCATGCTATAAGATTTGCCCTAAAAGATGCGGATATGCAGCCCGAGGATGTCGATTACGTAAATGCTCACGGAACTTCCACCCTTTACAATGACTTGATCGAAACCAAATCGATCAAGAATTCCCTTGGCGAGGAGCATGCTAGAAAAGTAATAATCAGCTCTACCAAATCAATGACGGGTCACCTTTTGGGTGCGGCCGGTGGAATTGAAGCGATTACTTGTATCAATACCATTCGCACTGGAGAAGTGCCTCCCACGATCAATTTGGATGACCAGGATCCTGAGTGCGATTTGAATTACACACCCAATGTAAAAGTTAAGGCCGATATCCGCGTTGCGATCAGCAACAACCTTGGATTTGGTGGTCATAATGGCACTCTCGTATTTAAGAGATACGAAGATTAGTTTCTAGGCGTTTCACCACTTGAAATCACCAGGATCAAACCGGCATTTCAATCTATGCTAATCCTGGGTTTTTCCACATTTAAATACTGTGGATTCCACGACCATCTGCGGCCAAAGCCGCTTCTTTTAATGATTCCGAAAGCGTAGGGTGAGCGTGAATGGTTCGGGCCAGATCTTCTGCGCTTCCACTATATTCCATATGCGTTACGGCTGCTCCTATTAATTCAGAGGCATTGTGCCCAAAAATTTGAACGCCGAGGAGTTTATCCGTTTTGGCATCGGCGATTACTTTTACCATTCCTTCGGTCACATCGGACGCGATTGCTCTTCCGTTTGCGGATAAATTAAACGTCCCGGTTTTTACAGCAATGTTCTGTTCTTTAGCCTCTTGTTCCGAAATGCCCACCGACGCGATTTCGGGATCTGTGTAAATAACGCCGGGAATCACGTCGTAATTCACATGGCCAGCTTTACCTGCGATAATTTCAGCTACCGCCACACCTTCTTCTTCAGCTTTGTGCGCCAGCATAGGACCAGCTACTACGTCGCCTATAGCGTAAATTCCTGCAGTTTTCGTTCTAAAATATTTATCGATCGGAATGCGGCCTTTTTCATCCAGATTAATGCCGACGTTTTCCAATCCCGTGTTTGCTGTATTTGATTTCCGGCCAACGGCGACCAAAACTTTATCCGCTTCAATTGTGATAGTGTTTCCGTTTTTTTCGGCTGTTAACAACAGCTTTTCACCGCTTGTGTCCGCACCGGTTACCTTGGTGCTTGTATGAAAGATGAGTCCTTGGCGTTTGAATACACGCTCTGCCATCTTACAGATATCATCATCATAGGTGGGCGCGATTTTCGGTAGGAATTCAATGATGGTAACTTTCGAGCCCAGGCGAGCCCATACCGATCCGAGTTCCAGTCCTATTGCACTGGCTCCAATAACGGCGAGTTGTTCGGGAACCGAATCAAAGGCGATCGCCTGGTCGCTTGATACCACTTTCTCCCCATCGTAAGGGAGAAATGATAATTCTATCGGCGAGGATCCGGTGGCAATTACGATATGTGTTGTGGTGAGCTTAATCTCCCCTTCCTCTTGCTTCACCAAGACGGAATTCGGAGATTGAATAACACCTAGCCCATGAAAAATGGTTCCGCCTTTCTTGGTTACCAGGGCTTGAACTCCACCGCGGAGCGTTTTCACGACCGCCGACTTGCGGTTCATCATTGCTTCCAAATCAAAAGAAATACCTTCGAGTTTGATTCCGTGAGTGGCTGCTTTCTTTTCGGCAAAGTGAAGCATTTCCGTGGAGTGAAGCAGTGCCTTACTTGGAATACAGCCAACATTCAAGCATGTGCCGCCGAGATGTCCTTTTTCAACCAGGGCAGTCTTTAGCCCAAGTTGTGAAGCTCTTATCGCAGCTACATAACCTCCAGGTCCGGAGCCAATAACAACAACATCAAATGTGTGATCGCTCATAATTAAACTTCGAACAATAAACGGGTTGGGTCTTCGATGGCTTCTTTCACCTTCACGAGGAATGTTACCGCCTCTTTGCCGTCTACGATTCGGTGGTCATAAGAAAGCGCCAGATACATCATTGGTCGAATAACGACCTCGCCATTGACCGCCATGGGTCGATCTTGGATGGTGTGCATCCCGAGGATGCCGCTTTGCGGTGAATTAAGAATTGGCGTTGATAACATCGAACCATAAATACCTCCGTTGGTGATTGTGAATACACCACCTTGGAGATCATCGATGGATAATTTTCCGCTTCGTGCTTTACCGGCGTAGCCGAGGATATCGCCCTCAATTTCTGCATAGGACTTTTGATCGCAATCCCTTACCACAGGAACGACGAGCCCTTTATCAGTCCCCACTGCGATTCCGATATCGTAATAATGATTGGTTACGATTTCCTGATCGTCGATTTGTGCATTGATTCCTGGTACTTCTTTCAGTGCCTTCACGACTGCCTTCACGAAAAAAGACATGAAGCCCAGTTTATGACCATACTTCGCCACAAACTTTTCCTGATGTTGTTTGCGCAGATTCATAACCGCGCTCATATCAACTTCGTTAAAAGTGGTAAGTATTGCAGACGCCTGCTGTGCCTGAACTAACCGGTCTGCAATCTTTCTACGTATGCCAGACATCTTTTTGCGGGTTGTTCGTTCACCGCTGTTGGCAGATGGTGTAGTTGATTGGCTTGGCGACTCAGTAGCAGGCTTAGGTTCAATTGCCTTTAACATGTCTCCTTTGGTTACTCGACCTGCTTTACCTGTTCCTTCGACATCCTGCGGATCGGTTCCCGTTTCGGTCGCGATCCGGCGGACCGCTGGTGACACTGGTTTAATTTCACTTTCAGCGATGGATTCAGATGAATCTTCCTCGGTGGTAGAATCTTCTGTTTTGGATTCTTCAACCTCGTCGACTTTTTCTTCCGTTGTTACAGCTGATTCCTCAATAGTCGCAACCACCTGACCAATATTGACGTCGTCGCCTTCGGCTACTTTCAGCGTAATTTTTCCCGCAACTTCAGCCAATCCTTCAGAGGTAATCTTGTCTGTTTCCAGTTCAAAAATTACTTGGTCGCGTTTAACCTGGTCGCCATCTTTAACGTGCCAGACAGCCAATATTCCGCTGCTGATAGATTCTCCTACAGGAGGGACTTTAACTTCAATTGCCATAATAAATTTCCGATCCTTAAAGATTGAATGCCTTTTCGATGAGTTCGCTTTGCTCAAATTTGTGTAATGCAAGTGAACCTACCGCTGTGCTCGCTCCACTGCTTCGTCCTGAATAAGAGATTTTCTTTTCAAATATAAGTTCAAGTCTGGGTTCAATAAAAGTGTAGGCACCCATGTTCTGAGGTTCTTCCTGGCACCAGACTATTGTTTCAGCGGACTGGTATTTCTTCGCCAATTCAATCAACCGGTCTTTGTGAAGTGGATACAGTTGTTCGATTCGAATTATCGCTGTGTCTTCGATATTATGATCAATCCGGTAATTATAGAGATCCCAATAAATTTTACCTGAACACAGTATGATTCTCTTTGGCGATTTTGGGGCGGCTGCGTCGTCGAGAATCTCCTCGAAGACGGCCTCTTCCAATTCTGAAAATGTGGATACCGCATCCTTGTTCCGAAGCATACTTTTTGGGGCCATAATAACTAATGGCTTTTGAAATTCCCGACGCATTTGTCTCCGGAGAACATGGAAATATTGGGCAGGTGTTGAAAGGTTGCACACCTGGATATTATTCTCAGCACAAGCTTGCAAAAAGCGTTCAAGTCTCGCTGACGAGTGTTCAGGACCTTGGCCTTCGTAGCCATGCGGTAGTAGCATCACAATACCGGATACCCTTTGCCACTTTGATTCGCTGGCAGTGATGAATTGGTCGATAATTACTTGAGCGCCGTTAACAAAATCTCCGAATTGCGCTTCCCACAGACATAGCATTTGAGGGAAATCCTGTGAGTACCCGTAGTCGAAACCAAGAATAGCGGCTTCAGAAAGAGTTGAATTGTAAACGCAGAATTGCGCTTGGTCTTTATCCAGGTTTTTGAGAGGTATAAAGCGTTCGCGATCTCGCACATCGTAGAAAACAGAATGACGTTGGCTAAAGGTTCCTCTTCTTGAATCCTGACCACTTAAGCGTACCGGAGTATTTTCCACCAGAAGCGTACCGAAAGCGAGTGATTCAGCATAGGCCCAATCAATATTCAGCTTTTCATCCCAAGCTTTTCGGCGACCTTCAATGAGACGTTTAATCTTGGGATTCACATTAAAACTCTCCGGAACAGTTGTTAATCCGTGTACTACTTTTTGAAGGAGGTCTTTTTTTACTGAAGTTGGAACCGGGTTGAAAGAGTAATAGGTTCCTGTTTCCTTCAATCGTTTTCTTTCATTCTTCAGAGCTTCAAACTCAGCGGCACTCTCCGGATTCTCTTCCGAGATTTCCCGATTGCGTTTCACAGATTTGAACGCGGATTCCAAGGTTTCCTGAAACTTGGATTCAATCTGGGCCGCCTCTTTTTCTGATAAGGTTTTTTCAGCGACCAATTGTTCGATCATTATCTGGGAAATGCTTTTGTGGGTGCTAATCTCTTTGTAGAGCGTTGGTTGAGTAAATGCTGGTTCATCCGTTTCATTATGGCCGTGTTTCCGGTAACAATACATGTCAACCACAACGTCTCGTTGGAAAATTTGGCGAAATTCCAGTGCTAGTTCCACAACCATAACGACGGATGAAGGGTCGTCTCCATTCACGTGGAAAATCGGAGCTTCAATCATCTTGGCCACGTCTGTTGCATAAGCGCTTGATCGAGAATCGTGGGGCAGGGTGGTGAACCCAATTTGATTATTAACGATGATATGAATCGTTCCTCCCGTACGATAACCCTGGACTTGCGAAAAGTTTAGAGTTTCTGCAACGATCCCCTGGCCGGCGAAGGCCGCATCCCCGTGTATAAGAATGGGTAAGACCTTCTTGCGTTCCAGATCTCCTCTGATCCGTTGCCTTGCTCTCGTCTTCCCTTGAACAACTGGATTAACTGCTTCCAAGTGACTTGGGTTTGCAGCGATTTGCATTTCAATCTGGGGACCCGCTTGGGTCGTTACCATGGAATGAAATCCGAGGTGGTACTTTACATCACCATCTCCAAAAATGGTATTGGCGATATAGTTTTCGGAAAATTCCTCAAAAATAAACTCGTACGACTTGCGAAGAATATTCGTTAATACATTGAGGCGACCTCGGTGGGCCATGCCGATCACTATTTCTTCGACGCCGACAACGGGTGAATGTTGGACGATCCCATCCAATGCCGCTATCAATGTTTCAGCTCCTTCCAGCGAAAAGCGTTTTTGCCCCAGGTACCTGGTGTGGAGAAAGCGTTCAAAGCTCTCAGCTTCCAATACTTTCGTAAGAATACGATTTTTTTTCTCTGCTGAAAAATGCGGAGTGTTTAGAGATGGCTCGATTCGATTCTGAATCCACCGGCGAACTTCGGTTTCCTGAATATGCACATACTCGACACCAATCGAACCACAATAAATGCATTTTAATAGGTCGATGATGTTCTTCAACTTCATCGATTGCTCATGAATGAGGTGTCCCGTTTGGAAAGTATCTTCGAGGTCGTCTTCGGATAAGTTAAAATTCTCCAGTTCCAAACGGGGTTGAACCAGGTTGTGTAGGCCCAGAGGATCAATTTTGGCTATGGTGTGACCCAATGAACGATAAGCATAGATAAGGCTATCTACTCTGGTTTGTTTGGCTGCTTTCTCCAACCAACCGGGACTGCCATCTTCCTTAATGTGTTTCGCTTCCCGCGACTCGCCTAATTGAAAACCTTCAAAGAAGGCTTGCCAGTGAGAATCTACGGACGCGGGGTCTTCGACCCAGTCTTCGTAGTATTGGTCTATAAGCTTCGCATTCCACTGAGTTGCAAACGTGAGATTTTTCATTTAGTAGTTCTAAGAATAAAAAAGGTTGAAAGGTATTCAGGCCAAATAGACTCTGCAAGCTCACCGATAGATTTTTTTTGTATATAAGATTCAATTTATTAATAACCGCACCAGATAATAAGAAGTAATGATCGAAGAAGAAATTTCAGCCCTTATTAGAGATCTTTTAGTAGCCACAGCCGAAGCTGATTCAGAAGGAGTCCTTAAAGCGACCCTGGCTCTTGATTCGTTGAATAAAGAGCGAGGCTCTGAGATTAATGGACATCTAAAGCATTATTTGGATAAGCGTAGTTACCAAAAAGCACTGGTGTTTATTGAAGGATAAGCGGAATAACGGTTCTTAAATTTGACATGGGAAAGAAAAAAGAACGGTTATCAGTCTCAGGCGAAGATACATTCGAAAACAATCCATTTGCTGCTCTTTCGATAGAGGGGCTTAAATCTTTGCCCGCGAGCAGTCCGGTGATTTCGAATTCTTCTTCAATTGAAAAAAAGAAATCTCGGGGTCGATTGGACGTTAAACGCGAGAAATCCGGTCGTGGAGGTAAGACAGTGACCGTAGTTTATGGCATGCAGCATATCGAGCTGCGGGAACGGGAACACATTCTGAAACAATTGAAAACCTCTTGCGGCGTTGGTGGAGCTTTGAAAGGGCCTACGATGGAAGTCCAGGGGGATAATCGTGAAAATGTTCAGCGTATCCTGGAAGAAGCAGGGTTTAAGGTCGTTCTTGCAGGTGGGTAATAGGGTCCCTGTTATTCTTGAAAATAGCCTCTGGCTTTCAGGCCTTCGAGGATACTCAAGGCTGACTTGCTCATATTCATGACGTATAGATGAAAGCCAGGCGCTCCATTATCAAGTAATTCGGAAATCTGTTCGACAGCCCAATCCACACCTATCTCACGTTGGGTTTCCTTGTCTTCGCCTGTTTTCTTGAGTCGCTGATATAATGGTTCGGGTAACGTGATGCTAAAGCGCTTTACCTGGTCGACATTTAAAACCGGCAATATACCTGGTAGAACCGGCTTTTCGATCCCTAGGTCCTTGAGTTTCTTTACGAATTCAAAATACCGTTGATTGTCGTAAAAGAGCTGTGTCGTTATGAAATCCGCGCCTTGATCGATCTTAAACTTCAGATGCTTAAGGTCTTCATCCAACGAAGGTGCTTCTGGGTGTTTTTCTGGATATCCAGCTACCCCCATACAAATATCGGGAAAATTTGTTTTGATGAAGGCCACCAAATCGCTTGCGTATCGGAATCCATCTTTGGTCGCTACAAACTTGTCCTCTCCCTTGGGTGGGTCGCCTCGCAATGTCATGATGTTGCGAAATCCCTCATCATAAAAACTCTGAATAATGTCCTTTAACTCCTCCTTTGTTGAGCCAACACAAGTGAGGTGGGGCATCATTAGCCAACCCAATTCGTTTTGAAGGCGCGCGGTAATCCCCTGTGTAAGTTTTCTTGTAGAACCTCCGGCTCCATAGGTTACAGATACAAAATCAGGACCAAACTCTTTCAATCGGGTGGCTGCCAGGAATAGTCGACGTGTGTCCTCTTCAGTCTTTGGAGGAAAAAACTCAAGAGACTTGATAGGCTTGCCCGATTGCAGGAGCGAGGAGATTGCCTGGCTATTCATATTATGTATCAACGTATCCTGATATGTTGATATGTAAAGTTCATATTCCTCAGTTTTCTGCAAAATCAAAGCGAACACCATCTGGCTGATCCGGGGCTTCCTCCTTTAATCTCAATTGTCCGCAGGCTGCATCAATATCGTGTCCTTTCTCGCGCCGGACCGTATGTGAGATTTCGGCCTTTTTAAGGACGTTGGCGAAGGTGTCCTGTCTCAAAACATTGGGCCGTTTCCATGCGAGCCCTTCGACGCGATTATAAGGAATCAAATTTACGTGGGCATGAAGATTTTTCGCTATTTTCACCAGCTCCCTGGCTTCATCCAGCGAATCATTGACATCTTCAATCAGAATATATTCCAGAGTGAGCATGCGTCCGTGTTTCACAGCAAAGGCCTTGGCCGCGGGAATCAGCTCCTCAAGAGGATATTTGCGATTTATCGGCATGATCTCTGTCCGCACTTTATTCGTCGCTCCATGGAGGCTGATAGCCAGACGAAATTGGACGTCTTCTTCCGATAGCATTTTTATCTGCGGCACCAAGCCCGACGTTGAAACAGTAATTCTGCGTGCACCAAATTTGAGGCCCCAATCAGCGTTTATGATGCGTATGGCTTTCATGAGATTGTCATAGTTGGCCAACGGTTCGCCCATACCCATAACAACAATGTTATCGAAGGAGGGTATTTCTGGTTTTGCTCTTGGCGTGCGCCCATCCTCCATATGGCAAACTTGCAATAGCTGGGCCACGATCTCTCCTGGAAGTAAATCTCGTTTCCAACCCATAAGGCCTGAGGCGCAGAATTTGCAGCCGTAAGCACAGCCGACTTGTGTTGAAATACATACCGTGATTCTCGACTCCTTTTGGCCAATTCCCTTCATGGGCGCGCGGATTAGAACTGTCTCGATGAACGAGTCGTCTCCGAGTTGCATTAATAACTTATTCGTAACATCCTTGGACTCTGAATTAAAGAGTGGTTTGACTGGCTCTAAAATGTAGGTATCGACCAACTTTGCTCTCCAATTCCCTGGCAAGTTGGTCATTTCGGCCCAGGTTCTAACGCGACTTTTGTAGAGCCATTCTGTCAATTGCTTGGCACGGAATTTGGGCTGTCCACATTCCTTCGCAAACTGTTCCAATTCTTCCAGGGATTCCCCGTAGATGAGCTTTTTATCAGGTTGGTACTTCATCGCTTGTTAAAAATGATGAATTGGAAACTGTGGAGATTTGGCATTGTCAAGTTGAAGCAGTCTGGTGTTTGTTTGTACTGTACCGTAATGATCGCAACAAGATAGGGTGAAAACGCTTAATTTATATATTTTCCGCAAGGTATTATTCGCCTGTGTGATGTCGGTTGGATTGTTCACCTTGATTTTGCTTATGGCCAGAGCAGTTAAGGATGTGGTTCCTTTGCTCAGTATTGGATATCTTGATTGGTACCAATTCCTTGGGATGTTGGCCACATTGGTGCCGTTTGTTGCTTCGTACGCATTGCCTTTGGGAATGTTGACTGGTGTCCTACTCGTTCTTGGCAAGTTGTCGGCTCACAATGAAATCACCGCTATGCGTTGTGCAGGATTGAGTATATGGCGCATTTCAGCTCCCATTTTGGCTATCGCAGTGTTGGGTGTTGCTGGTTCTGTCATGGTCAATCACTACTTTGCACCCAATTCGAAGGCCGCCTACAGAACTCAGATGGTTAATACGATTAGCCAGGATCCGCTGAAACTGATTGTCGCCAAAACATTCATTCGCGAATTTCCTGGCCGGGTTATCTATATAAATGAAGAGACGGATTCAGAGTTGAGAGATTTTTGGATTTGGCAGTTGGATGATAATCGGAATGTCCACCAGTTTGTCCGGGCCCAGCGAGGCATATTCAGTTTCGACGCAGAACAGGAGGCGTTAATTCTTACCGTCTTTGATGGGTACGCCGAAAACAGAGATCAAAAAGACCCGGACGGCTTGGATAAACCGGTCATAGCGATTAATTTCGACAAAGGTAGGATTAAGCTCCCTCTAGCCGGATTTCTTGGAAAATCAACCTATAGCAAAACGCTTTCCTCACTCAATTTTAATGATCTTCTGGAAGAGCGTGCGAAGACTTTAACTGATTCAAATTTGGATCCTCAGGAAAAACGGGAACAGGTTATTCGCGTTCAGTCTCAAGTTCAGCACAATTTTGCGATGGCCTACTCGGTCCTGTCCTTAACCTTTTTGGCTATTCCTCTGGGGATCAAAGTGGGGCGCAGCGAAAGCTACGCTAACATCATGCTGGCGTTGGGAATGGCGTTTATTTACTACCTGGCGATTATCATCGTCGGATGGGTGGAAAAAAATCCGTCGCTGCGTCCTGATTTGCTCATATGGATACCAAATATAAGTTTTCAGGCCATTGGGTTTTACTTATTTGGTCGGGTAACCAGTAGGTAATTTATTGATGTTGTAGATTCCTGAAATTAAGGGTTGCTGAATCGCCAAGCCATTACAAATCTACCCCACTTTTATCCATGTATCTGAAGGAAGTCAGGATCAACGGATTCAAGAGTTTCGCCGATTATACCCAACTATCGCTGGAACCTGGAGTAACCGCTATCGTTGGCCCGAATGGGTGCGGCAAGAGTAATATTGCCGACTGCATTCGGTGGGTTTTAGGCGAGCAGAGTGCTAAGGCGTTGCGTGGTGGAAAGATGCAGGACGTCATTTTTGAGGGGACAGATAAGCGAAAACCTCACTCCCTTTGTGAAGTAAGTCTAATTTTCTCTGACTGCGAAGAACAGCTAGGCGCAGGATTTCACGAGGTTGAAATCAAGCGTAGCGTCGTTCGTGACGGTGCCAGCAATTATTACATAAATGGTAAATCGTGTCGTCTAAAAGACATCGGCAAACTGTTTATGGATACTGGGGTAGGACAGGTGTCATATTCCTTCATGGTCCAGGGCCAGATTGACCAGATTCTTTCCTCAAACCCGTCCGAGCGCCGTACCATTTTTGAAGAGGCGGCGGGTATCACACGATACAAGGCCCAACGGAAAGAAGCGCTCAATAAGCTTTCTCATGTGGACGCCAACCTGGCTCGGGTTACTGATGTTATTGAGGAAGTTTCCAGGCAAATCGGCTCATTGCGTAGACAAGCAAGTAAAGCGCTTCGCTATAAACGTGTTTCTCACAGGCTCAAGCACTTGGATCTTTCGTTAAGCAGTCATGAGTTTTCCGAAATTCAAGCCAGTCTTAATTCGGCAAGTCAGCATAGTAAGGAATTTACGGGTAAGGTGGAAACGCTGAGGAAGTCCGTAAGCACTAAAGAACTTGGGCTTGAGGGAAAAAGAGAATTGAGAACGAACCTATATTCAAATTTGGAAGTCTCTCAACAGGGTATTTTTGATCTGCGATCCAAGAAAGATCAGGCGGACAATCAGTCAAAATTTGCACAATCAAGAATCGAGGATGTCACCCATCGGCTTGAACAAATAGATGTGGAACTGGAAAATCTGGTTCGCCGTTTCGAGGAGGTACAAAATCGATCGCAGGGTGATGTAGAGGTTCGCCAGCAGCAGTTGGATCTCGTTGGTAATTCCGATGAAGTTTACCAATCCAAAACGGATGA
This sequence comes from Verrucomicrobiota bacterium, assembly GCA_027622555.1. Taxonomy (NCBI): domain Bacteria; kingdom Pseudomonadati; phylum Verrucomicrobiota; species Verrucomicrobiota bacterium. The sequence goes on along the minus strand of JAQBYJ010000022.1, from coordinate 31,602 downwards.
ACTTAGCGAGGTTCAGACGCGAATCGCTACCGCCGAAGCCAACCTGTTGAATGAACGACGTTTGATTGGTGAAAACGAAGTCTCAATCGCACGGTTAAGGACTGAAGTTTCTCACCTCGAGGTTGCCCTCAAGACTTACGAAGTAAAACAGTCTTCACTGAAAGAGGACGTGCATCGGCTCAGAGATGAAACCAGCGTATTTGAAAAACAACTTCTGGATCACGATAGTCGATCTCTGATTCTCGAGTCTGAAAAAACCGAAGTAAATGCGCAGCTTGAAATAGAGGTAAAATCTTCTGAGGGTTTGCTGGGTAGTTTCCGGAATTTGCAAGTTGAGATTCAAGACATGGATCGGCAATTGGCGCGTATGGCTGCTCACCTCAATGTGCTCAATGACCTGAATAAAAAATTTGAAGGATTCAGCGAAGGGGCAAAGGCCGTGTTACAGGGCAGGATCGATGCGGTTGTAGATACGCGTGAATTTAGTCTCCTGGCCAAGAATATAGAAGTGTCTTCCAAGGATACCCGAGCTGTCGAAGCGCTGTTGGGTGCTTCTTTGGATGCATTACTTGTCGATTCCGCAGAAATCGCCCAATCAGTGATAAAACAGCTTGAGATCCGGAAGCTTGGGAAAGCTTGTCTTCAATTTCCTGTAGAACCACTAAAAGTCGGTGAAACCATCGACGTACCGGAATTTCTTATAAGGGCTGATTCGGTGGTCGATTCCAAAGAGTTTCGCACTTCTCAGGCATTGGAGCGCGTGCTGGCAGGGTGTTACATCTGTGAAGACGTCGAGGCGTTTTTGGCATTTTGGAAGGCAACCCCCGAGTTTGCTTTTTCTCGAATCGCTTCGAGATCGGGTGATTTGGTCGACCGTCGAGGATGGTTCGTTGGTGGCCATAGCAAAAATGAACCAGATAGTATACTTGAGCGAGTGAACCAGATTCGTGATCTAAAAACCAAGATCGGTGAGCACGAAACTGGATTGGAAGGAAAGCGTGCATCTGCCCGGGGGATCGATGAAAAACTTGAAAAGGTGAAGGAAGCGATTGAATTGCTTAAAACCCGAAAACAAGAAATCCACCGTGAAGAATCTGTTCTTGAATCTGAAAAACGCACGGCAGAAGCGTCTTTGGGAAAAAGCCGCGACCGCTTGACGCTTCTGGAAAAAAATATTTTGGAAATTGAGACTGATCGATCTCGATCGTCAGAGAATCTCAATACTTCGAGAAACAAGCTTGAGGGGGCTGAAAGAGCCATCGATGAAAAACGTTCGGGCGTTGATCGATCGGAAGAATTGCTTCGTGAACTCCGGGACGAGCGTGAACAAAAACGGGAAGCGCTTTCTGAGGTTCGAGTCGAATTGGCTGCAAAGAAGCAGCAACTGCAAAGTCTTGAGAGAAGCCTTCAGGAGATGAAGGATCAGTTAGTTGAAATCGAAAGTATTCGGCTTCAGCGCAATGATGAAAAAAGTTTTCTAAGTAACCAAGTTGATGAGCTGACTCAACAGATAGAGGAGCAAAATGTCTTGGCAACTGAACTATCGGCTGAGTTACAAACAGCCCAGGCTGCAAGCAACGAGTTGCGTGAGCAGTTGATGGCTCAGGAAAAAGAAATTTCTGAAAAGGAGGTGAGTCTGGCTGAAGACCGCAAAGAGCTTCACTCCTATGAAGCATCCCTCAATAAGGAGGCGATCATTCTGGCCGAAAAGAAGTCCCAAATGCGTTATCTTTCGGAAGAAATCATGCGTGAGTATGATATTGAATTGGCAGAGATCAATTGGCGCCGCGAGTATTGTATCGCAAATCAAAAACTAGTCGAAAAATTATCTTTGGACCTCGAAGATGAGGATGCGGAAGCTCCCGATCCGGAAGATATGCCTCAGATTAAAGAGCCTACTGATCTAGACCTGGAAAATTTAGAAGAGCCTGATTGGGCTCCAATAGTGGAAGAAGTGAAAGTGCTTCGCAAAAAGCTTCATTCAATGGGTCCAGTCAATCTGGTAGCTATCGAAGAGTATGCTGAATTACGCGAACGTCATGATTTTCTGAAAACGCAGAGCGAGGATCTATGGAATTCGAAGGACCAACTTCTCGCCGCGATCGACGACATTAATCAAACGTCGCTGGCTCAGTTTAAAGAAACCTTCATGCAGGTGCGTGAGAACTTCATTTTTACCTTTGATAAATTGTTTGGTGGCGGAAAAGCCGATTTAACTCTTCAGGATGCTGAGGACCCTCTCGAATCTGGAATCGAAATTATTGCACAACCTCCCGGCACTCGATTGAAGTCAATTTCCTTACTGTCAGGGGGGCAAAGAACCATGACAGCTGTCGCCCTTCTCTTCGCGATTTACATGGTAAAACCAAGTCCATTCTGCCTATTGGACGAATTGGACGCGCCGTTGGATGAAGCGAATATCGGACGTTTCGTGGATATATTGCGCCAATTTACCAAGCACTCTCAGTTCCTGATCATCACTCACAATAAACGTACTATTTCGAGTGCTGATACCATTTACGGTGTTACCATGCAGGAACGCGGAGTTAGTAAGGTGATTTCGATGCGTTTCAACCGCGATGCAGGTTCGGCTGAGGAAGTGGAACTGGCAACTGTGGATGCGTAAAGGTTTCTGGATAATCAACTTTGAGGAGCGGATTATCCGCTGGTTATAATCTAGGTTTGCCTTTACTCGTTTGTATTTTTATTGTTTTTGCGTCTTCTTATTAGAACGACGGTTCTCTCAATGAAATACCTCGCATGTGCATTTTTCTTAGTGTTGGTGCCAGGAATATTTGGGTCTGCTAAGCTCACTTACAAGTATGATGAGGTAACCTACTCGGTCGATGGTTTCGACCTGGCGAGGCCGTTTTCAATCGTAGATGGTACGAAGAAATATCTTCCATTGGATGGGATGTGGGGACTGGAAATTCTCAATGATTCTTTTTGGGATAACTGTCATTTTCCTAAAACATACGAGCTTTCCCGCGATATCGTTTCATATAAGGATAGTGATGCTTCTGGCCGTTACCTTATCCGCTTGGAAAGAGACGAGTTTCCTCGACAGTTTTTGCATTCTGAGGAATCCCCTTTGTCATTTTATTGGGAGGATGATCAATTCCAATCTACGCTGGTCGTGTTAGGTTGGAGAAGTAAAAGCCGTATTAGCTCTGTCAGGCTTTTTCATACGAATAGACCTGTCTCCAGCTTTTCGATAAATCACTCCTTTAAGAATTTTAGAGTAGACGAGGAGGACTTGGGCGGGCATCCGTTTATATGTCTTTTAAATATGGATACGTTCGAGCCTATTCCCGGACGGAAGAATTTCACAATGAATGCAGATTATCTGTATCGCCTGGCATGTATCGGATCGGATGAGGACTTCGGTAAACTCGGCCTTCCTAAAAAACAATTGTTGAAATTAAGAATAGGGGATAATCTCTCTTTGATGCATGGAGCGGCATTGTACGGAAACATGAGTGTGTTGAAGTATTTGGAGAGAGTGGGAGCTCATAACATTAAGGAGAAGGACTATAACTCTGTAATTCGTTACGCAATATTTGGGGGAAAGATTGATTCCGTAAAATTCCTTAGCGATTTGGGACATAGTTCTATTCGTAAGCTTAGCGAAGCTCAGACGCCTTTTCTCGATGCCGTCCATTTGGGTCATGTCGAGATTGTGGACTTTTTGACGGATGACTCTAAATGTTTAACATTTAAGGGCGAGTGGGGGAATGCTGCCTTCAGGTCCTTGGTAGCAGGAAGGCCGAAAATCTATCAGCTGCTTATGGACAAGATCGGTGATCGGGATTTTAAGATTGAAACTGGGGTGACGGATATTGAGGTCATAAATCTGTTTCATCCCTTGCAGAACAATTGTTCAATGGGGAGCCTGGAACTGGTAAAGGCACTGTTTGAACTGGACGAAGATCTTGTTAAACTCATCAATTCCAAGCATAAGGATTTCAACGCTGTCAGGCTGGCGGTGCGCTCCGGCAATCCAGATCTTGTTCAGTTTTTGATCGATAAAGGAGCAGACCTTGAAACTACTTTCGGATCTAACTCAGAAACGCTGCTACACTTTGCTGCGAATGAAGGATTACCCAGAATTATCAGACTCTTGGTAGATGCGGGCATAAGTATCAATGTGAAGGATGGTCGAGGAATGACACCCCTCTATACGGCGGTGTTGGCCAAAAAATCCAGTTCTGTTCATGAACTCCTCGCTTTGAATGCTGATCCGAATCTTAAACCACAAAAGGGTCCGGCGCCAGTATGGATGGCTGTTATCCAGGATGAGAGAGAAAGTATTAAGTCTTTTATTCAATACGGTGCAAATTGTGCATTGGATCAAAACTTGGCTATGCAGGTGATGGACTATGCTCTGGCTTTCGATATTCCTGAAGTTGTTGAAATATCTTTGGACCAGTGTCTAACCGCCGATTTTAGTTTTACTGGATCTGTACCTGGGATCTCGTGGTCGACCCGGTTGGAAGGGTTCGGTTTCCGAAATTCCGCGAAAAACTTCCTTGGGATTTGAGTCTCTTTTTAAGGGAAAGTATTCGCAAGTGGCGTATCGAAATGAATAATACGGACCAACCAAACACAGCTTATAACGTTTCGATTTCTTTGATGCTCAAGTCGGATGACTACGGTGTAAAGGTATTTGAGATTGTGGAAGTAGATGAAGCTCCTGTAGCTACTAAAACCTACGTCCCTCAATATCCGCCGATATTAAAATCCAGTAGAATTCAGGGAAGTGTTTCTGTTGTGTTTACTGTAGATCCAAAAGGAAATGTCAGAGATGTCGAAGTCGAGTCTTCAACAAATAGAGGGTTTAATCAACCAGCTGTTGATTCGGTTAAGCGTTGGAAGTTCAAGCCTGGCATCAAAAACGGTAACCCAGTCTATACTCGCGTTCGAGCCCCCATGCAGTTCAATTTGGAAAGAAATTAAATGAACACGTTACTTAACATTCTTTGGTTTCTATTCCTCGGTGCGGTAAATGGACTCGGCTGGTTCATCGTTGGGGTGATAATGTTTATTTCGATTGTGGGCATTCCATGGGGGCGGGCCTGTTTTACAATCGGTGTGTTTGTATTGTGGCCATTTGGTCGAGGATTTGTGGATCGCCGTATATCTCGTGGCGAAAAAGATATTGGTACTGGGACATTGGGTGCCGTAGGAAATGTAATTTGGTTTGTGTTAGGGGGCCTTTGGTTGGCAATCGGACATTTGACTACCGCTTTGCTTCTCTTCGTAACCATAATTGGCATCCCTTTTGGGATTCAGCATCTCAAAATTGCCGGATTGGCTTTGTTTCCAATCGGAAAGGAGATTGTTGTGATAAATAACGTAGGTACCCGGAAGCTATGAGCTATGATGCTCGATAAACTAAAGAAATTATTTGGAGGAAACTCTGGTGCCACCGGGCAAGTAGGGGAGCTCGCCGCCGAGAAGTTTTTAATCCGGGAGAAGGGTTTTAAGATCTGTGAGCGAAATTGGAGAAGCGGTAGAGACGAGGTAGATTTGATTGCTTACGAGTCCGAAATCCTGGTTTTTGTTGAAGTTAAAACGCGACGTGCTGGAGGATTGGTCCCTGGCTATTACTCCGTGGATAATCGAAAGAAACGTGCGTTAAAACGGGCAGCTCAAGCTTACATGCGAACTCTAAAACGGACACCGATTACTTATCGTTTGGATGTTGTTGAAGTGAACCATTCTCCTGAGAAAAATTGGGAGATATTTCATTTTTCAAATATCGATTGGTAAAACTGACAAATGACCTAAAGTTAAATTCTTATAGATTTAATGAAAGAAATTCATCCAAATTTCTACTAATGGTGTTGCCTTGGTATTGGCTATGCTCGTTTTATTCGCGTCTTAAAAAAATCACTCTATGCCTTCAGAAAAAAGACATCCCTTTTTGCAGGGTCTCAGTAAACATCGAGGAGCTCCACCCACTGCGGTGGTCATCTTTGGTGCTTCCGGAGATTTGACCGCCAGAAAGTTGGTTCCAGCGATCTACAATCTGGCCTTAGATAACTTGCTCCCATCAGATTTCTTTCTAATTGGATTCGGAAGAAAACCGATACCGAACGAATCCTTTAGGGAATTGGCCGAAGAATCTCTCAAAGAGTTTTCGCGGAGAGAGCTGGATGAACAAATCTGGGGTCGCCTGCGGGCAAATACTTGTTATGTAGATGGTCCCTACGATGATCCTGCTGGTTATAAAAAGCTTAAAGATCAGATTGAAACCTATGAAAAGGAAATTGGTCGAGATTTGCAGGTGCTGTTTTATATATCAACTCCACCTGGAGTTTTCCCCAATGTAGTTTCTAACCTGGGGAATTGTGGATTAGCTTCAAAGCATTTGCACACGTCTATTGCCTCCAAGGTGGTCGTTGAAAAGCCATTTGGTAAAGACCTCGAATCAGCCCGTTCCTTAAATGCTACCATTAATCAGCATTTTGAAGAGTCTCAGATCTACAGAATTGATCATTATCTCGGAAAAGAGACGGTTCAGGATTTATTGGTTCAGCGATTTGCCAATTCGATTTTCGAACCACTTTGGAACCGAAACTTTGTCGAATGCGTACAAATTACTGTATCTGAAGATCTGGGAGTGGGATCGCGAGGAGGCTATTACGATACGAGTGGCGCGCTTCGGGACATGATTCAAAATCATACCATGCAATTATTGAGTTTAACGGCCATGGAGCCACCGGTTTCGTTGGATCCTGAGTCCATTAGGGATGAAAAAGTAAAGCTGCTTAAAGCCATTCAGCCTCTTGAATTGGGTTCCAAAAATACCGATGTGGTGCGAGCTCGTTACACTGAGGGCTTGGTCGGAGGAAAAAAAGTTCCACCTTACCTCGACGAATCTGGTATTCCTGATGATTCTTCAACCGAAACCTACGCTGCTCTGCGTTTATCCATCAACAATTGGCGTTGGGAAGGAGTGCCTTTCTACCTTCGCTCTGGAAAGCGAATGGCTCGGCGAGTGAGTGAAATTGCCATTCAGTTTAAAACACCACCTGGCATTTTATTTAGTAACAACAATGCGTTCGATTTATCAGCAAACACGATGGTGATTCAAATTCAGCCAGATGAAGGTGTGTCATTGGTCATGAATTCAAAGATTCCCGGATTGGAGACTCGTACACAACCTGTGAGGATGAATTTTCGCTACAAAACGACCTATGGATCCAATACACCAGAGGCCTATGAGCGTCTCATCCTGGATGCTATGATAGGAGACAATACCTTGTTTATTCGCGGGGATGAGACCGAAGCGTCCTGGAAGATAATCACTCCGATCCTCGATTTTTGGGAATCCTGCGGAAATCAAGGTATGGCTGAATATCAGTCTGGCTCATGGGGCCCTTTGGACGCTGATCAGCTTCTTTGGAGAAATAACCACCAGTGGCGTAAGCCCGGACCTTAATGGCCTCAGTATTCAGCGTCATTCCTGGGATTGAGCTCCCCGTTTCCGAAGTGGTTTCAACCATGGCGAAAATGTGGGAATCGGAACCTATTAAAGGGTCGGTTGCTCCATCTGAGTTTCGGGCTTCTCAAATGAACCTCATTTTGCATTTGGGTTATGGAACGACTCCAGAAGAAGCCAAACACCTTTTCAAGACTTTGAACGAGTTTGCGCACAGTTATCCAAGTCGGATTATTATTCTAAGTCCCACTCCTTCCGAGAATCCGGATACTCTACTAACCGGTAAGCTTTATTCCGAGTGCTACATAGGTAGGAACAGGCGAGATATGCGATGCTGTGAGATCCTAACGCTTGGTTACGATATTAATGCACCTAAGTATTTGGAGAACCAGGTCTCTGTGTGGTTGGAAAGCGATTTACCGACTTATTATTGGACCCATCGGCTTCCCGCTGAGCGAATAAATTCGATCTACAAAAACTTCATTAAGCTCTGTAAGAGGAAAGTTTATGATTCTTCGATTGATGGCCAAGGCTTCAGTAGTCAACTGGATGACCCTGAAGGTTTTAGAGATTTGAGCTACGCTCGACTTCTTCCAGTTCGCCAAACTATCGGAAAGGTTTTAAGTGGATTTCAGCCCAGCAGCCTGGTTGATAAGCTGGCCACTGCAAATCTTAGTTGTTCTTCAAAATATTCCTCAGAAGGAGGTGCTCTTTCGCATTGGATTTTTAATTGTCTTAAAGAATGTGCATCGATTTCTGGCCACACTTTACCTTTTGATAGGGTTGTTGTGGAAACCGCTCCAGAAGAAGAGGTAAGCGATTTTGCCCTCCATTTTGATTACGAAGACCAAAGAAACCTTCGCTTCGAATCTGAAATTTCGTCTGGAACAGCGAAATTGAGCGGTTGTATGGAGCGTGGTGACTTTTCTTACGTTCTAAGGTCAGGAATTCTATCTCCTGAAGCGACTTTAGCCGAGGCAATCTTTTTCAATAACTGAGCAAATTGGACCCTTTTTACACGCTATCTGCGTAAAATCCACTTGTCTGTACAGAAGCAGAGGGCATGAAACCTTAATTCATACCCTCTACAATCCCAACTTATCCTTTTAACCTGCTACCAAAGTTTGAAAGTGAGACGCACTCAGCTTGTGCGAAATGTGGTTGAAAAGGAGTATTTGAGATATTGAGCTGACTTGTTAATTAATAATAAAAAGACTCAAATTGAAGAAGTAAACCAAAAATACATAGATTTTTCAAACTTCCCGGTTTGTGTAGGAGAAAGGCAAATACAGAGGAATGGAGGTAAAATCCCCCATATAATTGCTTCCCTATTACGGTAAGACTTTGAAAAACAATCGTTTACCTGCTTGAATGATCATTTCAGTTTGAGGTTTTTCGACCTTTTGATCAATTGCTGATTTAGCACCATCGACCTTGACTGCTCCTTGTAGAAGGAGACGTTTGGCCTCTTTCCGGCTAGGAAATTTGCCAGAATTGCCCAATAATTCCAATATTCCCAATGATTGAGCTCCGTCTGAAATATTGGACCAAATTATTTCGTCCATTTCCGTCGGAGTTTGTCCTTTTGAGAAAACTTGCTCAAATTGTTGAAGTTCATATTCGGCCGTTACTTGGTCGTGAAGTCGCGTTGTTATAGCCACTGCCAGCGATTTTTTAACCGTCATTGGGTGTTCTTGCTTCAAAGATTCGATTTCATCGTCTGTTTTGTAAAAAAGGGTGGTCCAGTAATTCCACATGAGATCGTCGCTGATCGACATTACTTTTCCGAATACTTCCTTCGCCGAGTCGTTCAGGCCTATGTAATTCCCCAGGCTCTTGGACATCTTGTTAACCCCATCGAGACCCACCAGCAAGGGTAAGGTTATAACCACTTGTTCTTCTTGGCCGTCATCTTTTTGCAATTGTCGACCTACCAGGAGATTAAAAAGCTGATCGGTTCCACCCAATTCAATATCAGCCTTAAGCACAACCGAATCGTAGCCTTGAGAGAGAGGGTAAACGAATTCAACGACTGAAATAGGTGTCTGGGATTTGTAGCGTTTGGAAAAATCATCGCGCTCGAGCATCCTGGCGACCGTCATTTTACGGAGAAGATTTAATGTATCTTCAAAGGTCAGTGATGCCAGCCACTCACTATTGTAGTGAATTTCAGTTTTTTCAGGATCAAGTATCCGGTAAACTTGATCGATGTAAGTTTTTCCATTTTCAGCAATTTCTTCCTTGGTCAGTTCGGGTCGCGTGGCCGATTTGCCTGAGGGATCCCCAATCCGGGCGGTAAAGTCGCCAATGATTAGAACGGCTATGTGCCCTAGGTCTTGAAATTGCCTCAACTTTTGCAAAACGACCGTGTGGCCAAGTGTGAGGTCGGGCTTCGTAGGATCAGCCCCTAGTTTTACACGAAGAGGTCGGTTCTTCAGGAGCTTCTTCTCGAGCTCTTCCTCATTTAAAATGGCATCAGTACCTCGGCGGATCTCTTCAATAACGTTCATAAGAAGCGATAATAAATTTCGGTTTCCTGCAGGAGTTTCAATAGTAAAGGTCTTGGCTCATGATTGTACGAAATTTAGGATTTGTGTGGGAAATCATTGCCAAGGCACATTTTCACCCCATTGTTTTCTGTTTTAATAATCACCAAAACTAAAAACTATAACACCCAATACCATGGCCTTAGAAGTTGGAACCAAAGCACCTGATTTTACTCTTAAAACAAAAAATGCAGAGGGACTGCAGGAAATCACACTTAGCGATAATTACGGATCTGGAAAAACACTGCTTCTTTTCTTCCCTTTTGCCTTTACCGGAGTTTGTGAAACAGAACTTTGTTCAATGCGTGATAGCCTGGCCGACTACAATGAATTGGGGTCGAAGGTATATGCTATCAGTGGAGACAGTCCATTCGCCCAGGAAGCATTTGCCCAGAAGAATAGCTTAAATTTTCCATTGTTGAGCGATTACAACCACGATGTGAGCAAAGCTTATGATGTGATGTATGAAGGATTTGTGGGATACGATGGCCCCGCAAAACGTTCAGCTTTTGTAATCGATGCTGAAGGTACTATTCAATTTAGTTCCAGCAGCGACGATCCAAAAGTTCTTCCAGATTTTGATGCCATTAAGGCCGCTCTTCAATAAGTAGGTTTTCTCGAAGTCGAATAGTTCAGTTCTTTTCATTTTTTATGAGTAGCTTAAACAATCCGTTTAATTCCCTACGCACTTTGAACGAGTCGGAAGGTAAGTATTATTACTCTCTTCCTGCACTCGAATCCAGCGATGTGGGTCCAATCTCCAAACTTCCAGTTAGTATTCGGATTGTTTTAGAATCAGTTCTACGCAATTGTGATGGGAAAAATATTACAGAAGAGGAAGTAAAACGCTTGGCCAATTGGAATGCAAAGGCTCCATCCTTGAGCGAAATTCCTTTCGTAGTATCTCGCATTGTGCTTCAGGATTTTACCGGTGTTCCTTTGTTGGTCGACCTGGCTGCGATGCGGTCTGCTGTCGCTCGTCTGGGAAAAGACGCAAAATGTATAGAGCCGTTGGTTCCTGTTGATCTTGTGGTGGATCACTCTGTTCAAGTGGATCGTAGTGGAACGCTTGATGCCTTTAAGCAAAACTTGGCTATGGAATTCGAACGCAATCGCGAGCGCTATGAGTTCTTGAAATGGGGTCAACAAGCCTTTGATACTTTTCAGGTTGTTCCTCCAAGCATAGGTATTGTTCACCAGGTGAATCTGGAGTATTTGGCCCGTGTGGTATTCGAAAAGGTTGAGGGTGATTCGAGTGTTCTTTATCCAGATACGCTGGTTGGTACTGATTCACACACCACAATGATCAATGGCCTCGGAGTTGTTGGTTGGGGTGTTGGCGGTATTGAAGCAGAAGCTGGAATGCTTGGCCAACCTGTTTATTTCCAGACCCCGGAAGTTATTGGTGTAAACATGACAGGTAGTCTTTGTGAAGGTGTGACCGCAACAGATCTGGCTCTTCATGTTACTGAACTGCTTCGTGCAGAAAAAGTGGTTGGAAAATTTGTCGAGTTTTATGGTGAAGGTACGGAAAACCTTACTTTGGCTGACCGAGCTACCGTCGCCAATATGGCACCCGAATATGGAGCAACGATGGGATTCTTCCCAATCGATGAAAAGACTCTCGATTACCTTCGATTGACCGGACGCACTGAAGCTTCGATAAAACAAGTAAAGACCTACTTCGAAGCTCAAGGATTGTTCGGTATTCCTAAGGCTGGCGAAATTGAATACACCAAATCTATCGACCTCGATTTAACAAAGGTAGTCCCAAGTGTGGCTGGTCCCAAAAGACCGCAGGATCGAATCAACGTCCCTGAACTAAAAGAGCGATTCCGTTCACTTTTTGAAATGCCAGTGGCTGAAGGTGGATTTGGAAAGTCGCTTGATACCATCACAGAAAAGGTGCCTGTTCGTTCTGGTGAGGGTGGGGTGGCTGTTGCAGAATCAGAAATTGGACACGGTAATGTGTTAATAGCAGCCATCACCAGTTGCACCAATACGTCCAATCCTAATGTAATGATCGCCGCTGGCCTTGTTGCCAAAAAGGCTGTGGAAAAAGGAATGACAATTAACTCGACCGTCAAAACCAGCTTGGCACCTGGCTCACGCGTAGTTACTGAATATTTAGAAGAAACGGGTCTTCAAGAGTATCTGGATAAAATCGGATTCAATTTAGTCGGGTATGGTTGTACCACCTGCATAGGTAACAGCGGGCCATTGGCAGAACCAATTGAGAGTGCCATTCGCGAAGGTGATTTAGTCGCGGCGAGCGTTCTGTCCGGAAATCGCAATTTCGAAGCGCGGGTGCATGGATCGATTCGGGCAAATTTTCTAATGTCGCCTCCGTTGGTTGTCGCTTATGCGTTGGCCGGCACAGTCGATATTAATCTCAATGAGGATGTTATCGGAAATGATTCGGACAGAAACCCTGTCTATCTAAAAGATCTTTGGCCAACTCAGGAAGAAGTACAGTCCTTGGTTGCAAGCGGCTTGAAGTCCGAAATGTTCACAAATCAATACTCCAAAATCATGGATGCGTCTGCTGAATGGCAGTCGATCGATTCTGGCGAAGGAGACATTTTCAATTGGAAGGAAGAAAGCACCTACATCCAGGAGCCTCCATTTTTCGACAACTTCTCGATGGAACCTAACCAGATTGAAAATCTAGTAGATCTTCGTCCATTGGCGATACTCGGAGATTCTGTAACCACAGATCACATTTCTCCGGCAGGTGCTTTCAAGGCCGACACTCCGGCAGGTAAGTTTTTGATTTCAAAAGGCGTTGAACCCCAAAATTTTAATTCCTATGGTTCTCGACGGGGCAACGACAAAATCATGACACGTGGCACATTTGCCAATGTGCGGATTAAGAACCGCATGGCTGACGGTAAGGAAGGTGGATACACAAAACTCATGCCGGAAGCGAAAATGATGTCGATATACGATGCGAGTCAGGAATACAAAAATAGTGGTACCGGAACAATTGTATTTGGCGGTGTTGATTATGGAATGGGAAGTTCCCGTGACTGGGCCGCCAAGGGAACAAACCTGCTTGGTGTAAAAGCCGTTGTTGCAAAAAGTTTCGAAAGAATCCACCGAAGCAACCTTCTTGGAATGGGAGTTCTTCCATTAGAGTTTATCGAAGGTGAAACTATCGATTCACTTCAGTTGGATGGTTCTGAGGAAATTTCTATTTCCGGACTTTCGAATGAGTTACAGCCAGGAATTGTGTTGGATATGGAAGTCAAACGTATTGACGGAAGCAGCCAAAAAACTCAGGTAAAATTGCGTATCGATACATCTATTGAGGTGGAGTACTACCGTCATGGCGGCATATTACCCTATGTTCTTAGAAACATAATTTCTTCTCAATAAATCTGTAGTATTATGGCCGAGGATACGGAGCCGACCTTTGTGGTCGATGTGTCGAGGCGACCCATACTGGTGAACATTCACGGTCGGGCCAATTTCTTGAATTGCAGTCCTCTGAGAACATTTTTCCGCAGAATGTTCGATAAAGGAGAGCGCGAGTTTCTTTTGGACTTCTCAGATTGTACAGGAATGGACAGCACGTTTTTGGGAATCTTAGCTGGTGCCGCCCTGGAAACGAAGCGAGTGAGTTCTCCTGGTGAATTACAGCTTGCTAGCCTTAACAAACGAAACCTCGAGTTAGTGAACAATTTGGGACTTCGGAGAATCGTAACTATTGTAGAAGACAGTGTTAAAGGACCTGATGGCACTTCAACAGGTCTTGTGGAGGAAGAGCAAACAGAAGATCAGAAAAAGAACATGTTGATCGAGGCCCATAAAGATTTGATCAGAATAGATGAGGCAAATCTTTCCAAGTTCGTAGACCTGCTCACTTTTCTAAAGAATGAGGATTAATTCCTTTTGTTTGGAATTTATCGAACAATAGTCTGTTACTTCTTCAAATTTTTCTGGTGCAAAACCTGAATGGAACCCTTTTATAGCTTAAATGAGTAAGGAATCATCTGTCGAAAAACCAACTTTACCTGACGCGGGCGGTCACTTCGGTCCTTATGGTGGAGCCTATGTGCCAGAAACACTCATGACAGCCTTAAAGGAGCTCGGAGATGTATATGCCGAAGCCCGTAAGGATGCAAGCTACGAGGCTGAATTAGCATGGCATTTGAAAGAGTTCGCTGGAAGACCTACTGAATTATATTTTGCAAAACGTCTTACAGAGATCTTGGGAGGCGCCAAAATATATTTTAAACGGGAAGATCTTCTTCACACCGGAGCCCACAAAATAAACAATGTGATCGGCCAGGCGCTTCTTGCTCTACGGATGGGTAAGAAACGAATAATTGCTGAAACAGGAGCTGGACAGCATGGCATTGCGACTGCTGCCGCTTGTGCAAAATTTGGTTTGAAATGTGTCATCTACATGGGACGTGTCGACATGGAGCGGCAAGCATTGAATGTTTACCGAATGCGTCTTTGCGGAGCAGAAGTTCGGCCGGTTGATGCTGGCCAGAAAACTCTTAAGGAAGCTGTGAGTGAGGCCATGCGCGATTGGGTTACCAATGTTCGAGATACTCACTACATTTTGGGATCTGCACTCGGATCACACCCTTATCCTATGATGGTTCGTGATTTTCACCGCATCATCGGTAAAGAAGCCAGAGCTCAAATCCTTGAAAGAGAAGGGCGATTGCCGGATGAGATGTGCGCCTGCGTTGGCGGTGGCAGTAATGCAATCGGTCTATTTTACGACTTTTTGGGCGACCCTTCCGTTCGAATGGTTGGAGTTGAAGCCGGTGGCAGGGGTATTCGACCTGGAGAACACGCCGCACGTTTCGAGGGAGGCAAACTTGGAGTGTTGCAAGGGACCAAGACTTATGTCTTGCAGGATAGCGACGGGCAAATCGAACTGACTCATTCTGTTTCTGCCGGACTTGACTATGCCGCAATCGGGCCAGAGCACGCCTATTACAGAGACGAAGGCCGGATCGAGTACACTTACGCTACAGATGATGAAGTTCTGGAGGCCTTTCAGAAATGTAGCCAAATCGAAGGTATTATTCCTGCATTAGAATCTGCCCATGCGGTGGCTTATGCACTGAAACGAGCCCCTGAAATGGACAAAAATTCGCTTTTGTTAGTCAATATGAGCGGCCGAGGTGATAAGGATGTTCAACAAGTTGCAAAGATTTTAGGCGAAGGAGAATTATAATGTATTCAATGACTGGATATGGCCGCTCATCGGCCTTGCATGGAAACCTTGAGATTACCATCGAAGTTCATTCGGTTAATCGAAAAGCACTCGATGCCAATATTACGATGCCTCGTGAGTGGCAACTATTGGAAGGAAGTTTACTTCGCATTTTGAAAGAAAAAATCTCTCGCGGTCGTGTGGTTGTCACGATTCAAGCTCAATTCACCAGTGATTCCGGTAGTGGGGAGTTTGATAAACTTACAATTAATAGTCTATACGACCAATTCCGATCGATATCGAACGAACTGGGAGTAGCTTTTAATCCATCTCCCGAATTTTTGTTTCAATTAGCTCTTTACTCTAAGAAAAACCAAGTGTTGCCCGATGCAGAAATGGTGAAGGAATCTCTGTGTGGAGCTTTCTCTCAGGCAGTCGATGCTTTGGTAGAAATGAGAAAGAGCGAAGGCTCCAAGCTCAAAGTTGATTTAGCTGAGCGTTTAGATTTGCTGAAAGCCGGTGTGAAGGAAGTTGCCGCCCATGCAGGCGATAGTGTCCCTCAATATCGTGAATTGTTATTTCAACGTCTGCGACAGGCGGACCTTGAGTTAAATCTCGACGATGAACGGGTGTTAAAAGAAATTGCTCTCTTTGCTGATCGCTGTGATATTGCTGAAGAAATTACGCGACTCAATAGTCATTTGGACCAACTGGGGCAGTTCCTCGATGCAGAGGGTTCCGTAGGCAGGAAAATCGACTTCCTTCTCCAGGAGATGAATCGGGAGATCAATACGATTGGGAGTAAATCAAACGACATTCGTATTACTCGTCATGTTATCGATTTTAAGAACGAGCTGGAACGACTACGCGAGCAAATCGCAAATATTGAGTAGCGAGCTAGGTTTTGGAGCTTTTGCGTGCCGCCTCTTCCTGAAAACTGAACCAGGAGAATAAAAGTACGCCTATCAATATGCAGGCATCGGCAACGTTAAATGCCGGCCATCTATAAAAGCCCAAATGCACATCCAGGAAATCGACTACATGATTGAAAACCAGTCGATCATACAGGTTTCCAAGAATGCCTCCCGAAACCAAACCCATGGTGAGTTGGACATAAATATTGCGCAGTCCAAGTCCTTTGCGAAAAAAGTAGAGAAGAACCAGTGCTACCCCGGAGAATATTGCCAGGAAGAAACTCTTTCCGTGAAACATGCCCCAGGCAGCGCCTGTATTTCCGATGTGACAAATATAGAAGAAGTGAGGAATTACCTCAATCATAGAGGACTCATCGTAGGTGCCGTATGGTATAGAGATTTGAACAACCCACTTGGTTAAACGATCAGTCGCCAGTACAATAGCTGCGATTATAAAAAATATCCGATAATACAGAATGCGGTTTAGCCGGGAAATTTTGTCGTGCACAGAATCAGACTTAATCTCCGTCCTCGTTTATTACAAACTGTGAAGATTCCTCGATACCGGTGCTGTAGACTCCGCCCCGCTTCACGCTGAAACGACGGTTTTTCTCCAGTTGTTTTTGACCTTCCAAAGAGTGTTTTGTGAACGGGACAGCAAGCAAGCGTTCTGCTGATATCGTTTCACCAGTGATTTCACATTTTCCGTAGCTTCCATCGAATATTCTGTTGATCGCTTCTTCAATCTCGGCCAGTGCTTCTTGCTCGCTGGAAACAAGACTCAAAGCGAAATCGGGATCGAAATCATCCTTCGCTTCATCAATAACGCCCTTATCGTAGCCAGCTGTTGCGCCTGAACCTGACGAGCTGGATTTCTTCAAGGTTTCGCGAGTGTGGAGATTGAGCTCGTAATTCACATGGTTTCGCAAATCGATGAGCAAGTCATAGTATACTCTTAATTTCTTTGGAACATTCGACTCGTCATTTTTCTTTGGCTTCGCCCCGGCACTGAATCCAAGAATGTCTGCCAGAGATGCAGCTCCGAAGTTTTGAGTTTCATGTGGAATATCATCCAACTCGAATTTGGTTTTTTTCTTAACTACTATTATTGGCTCCTTTACTCCGTTCTCACTCTTTTCTGCTTTTTTGATTTTGAGCAGGCTTTTAACATCATCAAGAGTGAAAGCAGCCACTTTCCCATTGGTGGGCTTTACAGTTGAAGCCGTCGGTTTAGCTTTAGGTTTTGGTGCTGAGGCCGTCGGTTTAGCTTTAGGCTTTGTCGCCGCTTTGACCTTAGTTACTTTTTTGGTATCAGTTTTTTTGGCAGGCATCTTCTGAAATAATTTTGGGTGTTAAAGGTTGAGTGTGTCTTTACAACGCGGGCATAAGTTTTCTTCTAATTTAGTTGCTACAAGCTCTTCGACCGTCCTCCAACATCTAGGACAGCGTTCGCCTAAGGCTGTATTAATGGATACAGAAACAGTATCCACGTCCTTTGGTTCCAAAGAGACTTGTGATGTGATAAATATTTCAGGGAGTTTGGATTCAAATTGTTGAAGGTTTTGAAAGAGGATATCAGATGTTGATCCAATAATTGTTACGACGGCGTCGAGAGATTTTCCAATTTCTTTCGCTTGTCGAGCCTTTTCCAGTAGTTCATTTACCCGATTCCGAAATTTTAAGACATTTTCAAATTCTTCAATGTTTTTTGGCCATTTCCAGCTGTTTTCAGCGTTCGGCCATGTCGTCAGATGAATGGAATCTGATCCATATTCCTGGCCTGATTTAAAATAGGACCAAGCCTCATCAGCCGTGAAGGCAACAATTGGTGCCAAAAGCCGTGAAACCGTCTTAAATATGTGGTAAATTGCCGTTTGCGACGATCGCCGCAACTCCGAATCAGGAGCCAGGGTATACAGGCGGTCCTTCAGCATATCGTGGTAGAGCGCTGATAAAGTAACCGAGAAAAACTGGTTTATCAGCTGGTAAACCCGATGAAATTCGTAGTCTTCATAGGCCTGCGTTACCGGGTCAATAAGTTCAGCAGTTTTGTGTAATGCCCAGCGATCAATTGGATCGAGCTTCTCGATTGCTATCGCGTCTTTCTCGTAGTCAAAATCGCTCAGGTTGGAAAGCTGGAAACGCATGGTATTTCGGACCAACCGGTAGGAATCCACGATTCGTTTAATGATGTCATCCGAAACCGGGATATCGTTGCGGTAATCCTGTGACGCTATCCAAAGGCGAATAACGTCCGCGCCATAACGGCTGATGTAGGCGTCCGATGTCTGCGGTTTTCCATGGGTATCACTTTTACTGATCTTGGTCCCATCTCCACGGACTATAAATCCATGGGTTACGACTCCTTTGTAAGGCGCCTGATTCTCTTTGGCGATGCTTGTCCATAGAGACGATTGAAACCACCCGCGGTGCTGATCGCTTCCTTCTAAATACAAGTCGGCTGGAAAGGTCAGTGTTTCATGGCGCCGCAAAACAGCCTGGTGACTCGATCCCGAATCGATCCAGACGTCCAAGGTATCCTTGCCGCATTTTAAAGATTTCCCTTTCCAGGAGTCGGGCAGCTCAATGCCTTCAAGAATCGTCTCGGCATCATTCTCAAACCAGAAATTCGTTCCTTTGGTTTCGGT
Organism: Verrucomicrobiota bacterium; assembly: GCA_027622555.1. NCBI lineage: Bacteria > Pseudomonadati > Verrucomicrobiota > Verrucomicrobiota bacterium. Next base: position 12,868 of record JAQBYJ010000022.1, on the reverse strand, counting down.
CTTATCGGCAATGGCTTTAACCACGCCTGCATCCAGATAGGCAGTCCCATCATCATCGTAAAAAGCCGGTATCGGAACACCCCAACTCCTTTGACGACTCACGCACCAATCCGGACGACCTTCCACCGCACCACGAATACGGTTCTCCCCCCAATTGGGAACCCACTTTACTTCTCCAATGGCTTCCAGTGCGCGTTCACGAAATCCGTTTTTATCCATCTCAACGAACCATTGATCCATCGCTCGGAAAATAACCGGTGTTTTCGATCGCCAGCAGTGAGGATAACTGTGTTCGAATCTTTTAAATTTTAGTAACTTACCCGATTCTTTAAGCAGCTCGAGAACTGCTTCATTGGCGGGGCTTCTTCCCTTGCGTTCCAATACTGTGACTCCGACGAGTTCTGTGGGAATTTGCCCATCATCGATATATCTGCCCTGATCGTCCAGAGGGCAATAAATCTCCAATCCGTATTTCAAACCCGACTGGTAATCCTCCAAACCGTGTCCCGGTGCAGTATGCACGGCACCGGTTCCTGTCTCGGTGGTAACGTATTCGGCGAGTATGATCGGGCTTGCCCGGTCGATAAATGGGTGACGGCTTTGTAGTCCTGCCAGCAGTTCTCCACGGATTTCTTGTTCGATGGCGTATTCTCCAAGCTCAGTGGCTGCCGTAAAGGTTTCAACTAGGTCCTTCGCGACGATATACTTTTCGTCTCCGGCAACGACGACAGCATAGTCGATATGTGGATGCACGGCTACCGCCATGTTGGATGGAATCGTCCAGGGAGTAGTAGTCCAGATAACAATGGATACCTTCCCTTCGATCGCCAGGGCACCAGTATCTGGCAATGCAAACTTAACCCAAATGGAAGGGCTCACATGGTCCTTATATTCAATCTCGGCCTCGGCCAAGGCTGTTTCGCAAGGGATAGACCAGTAGACCGGCTTTTTGCTTCGGTAAACCAGATCCTTTTCAATGAATGCAGAGAAGGTCCTTAAGATATCCGCTTCATACGCTGGATCCAGCGTTCGGTACTCGTTCTTCCAGTCCGCCATGATACCTAATCGCTTGAACTGAGTTCGCTGGATTTCGATGAATTTTTTTGAGAAATCGGCGCACGCTTTGCGGATTTCTGATGCCGGAAGGTCTTTGCCCTTTTCCCGCATGTCTTTCATCACCCGGTGCTCAATGGGAAGCCCGTGGCAATCCCAGCCTGGAATATAGGGTGCTCGAAAGCCTTGCATGGACTTGTAGCGAAGAATCATTTCCTTCAAACTCTTGTTCAGAGCCGTGCCGATATGCACATCTCCGCTCGTAAACGGAGGGCCATCGTGAAGTATGAAAGTGGGGCCTCCGGCGTTCTTTTCCTGGATTTTACCGTAAAGATCCTCTTTTTCCCAATGTTCAATTCGCTTTGGTTCCCTTTCCACAAGGCTAGCCCGCATTGGAAAGTCGGTAGTCGGTAGTGTAAGGGTATCTTTCAGGTTATTGGCCATGATGGTATTAAAAGTTCGGCCACCCTTCCAAAGGTCGCCGATAAGCGCCGGAAGAAAGCTACTTAACCTATCCGAGTCAAGCGTTCTACGACGAAAATTTAGTAAGGATTTTAACCACCAGCTAATCGACACGAAAACGGTTGCCAGCAAGGTATTGAAGGTCGATTGAACCACCTGTTGTTCATTTCCAGAATTTTTTTATATATTCTAGACTTGGAGCGTCTATTTATCGATTCTTTCGGCTCCTTATTCCCGGGATGGGGTTTGGATGAGTCGATAGTAAACAAATCATATGAAATTGGAAAAACGTCCAGTATTGCTAGTGATCCGAGATGGTTGGGGAGCAAATCACAACCACGACCACGACGCATTTAATTGCGTCAAACAGGCTAACATACCGGTTTCCAATAGGTTATCGGAAAATTGGCCCAGAACAGAGTTAGCTGCGTGTGGATTGGATGTCGGGGTTCCTGTCGGAGTAATGGGCAACAGCGAGGTTGGGCACCAAAACATTGGCGCTGGACGGATCGTTGACCAGGAGGTGGTCCGAATCACAAAAGCATTTGAGACTGGAAGCATTCGTGGGAATGAAACGCTCCAAGCCGCTTTCGATCGTGTGAAGGCCGGCGGCCATTTGCACCTGCTTGGCATTGTTTCAGACGCAGGCGTTCATGGTTTACTAGAGCATCTGTATGGGCTTCTCATAGAGGCAACGGCGGCAGGGCTGGATGAAGTTTACATTCATGCTTTTACCGACGGTCGTGATACTTCGCCCCACAGTGGTCTGGGCTATATTCAGCAAGTCGAAGCAAAATGCGCTGAACTTGGTATTGGCAAGATTGCCTCCGTATGTGGGCGTTTCTGGAGTATGGATCGCGACAACCGCTGGGAGCGCGTATCTCAAGCCTACCATATGTTGACTGGGAAGGAAGCTGGTAACACAGCTGGCTCCGCTGCCGAGGCTGTTCAACATTACTACGATAATCCGTTGGATAGTTCCAGAACAGGTGACGAATTTGTGCCGCCAACCTGGGTGGTTGACCAAACCGGCGCACCGCTGGCCACCATTGGTAACGGCGACTCGGTTGTTTTTTATAACTACCGGGGTGATCGCCCTCGTGAAATAACCCGTGCATTTATCGAAGAGGGTTTTGCCGAGTTTGATCGGGGTGAAAAGCTGGATCTTTTTTACGCCGGCATGACCGATTATAAAAAGGATATGCTTGATCATATCATTTTCCCACGTGTTGGAAAAATGGCTAACATTCTGGGAAGCTATTTAGCGGACCATGGCATGACTCAATTTCGCTGTGCTGAGACTGAGAAGTATCCGCACGTGACTTTCTTCTTTAACGATTATCGTGAAGAACCTTTCCCTGGGGAAGAGTGGGGGATGGCGCCGAGTCCGAAAGTGACCACCTATGATTTGGCCCCGGAAATGTCTGCCGAAGAGGTAAAGGAACTTACTAAAGCAGCTATCCTTTCGAAGAAATACGACTTCATGTTAGTCAACTTTGCCAATCCGGATATGGTTGGGCACACAGGTTCGATGGAAGCAGTGAAAAAAGCCTGCGAAAAAGTGGACAACTGCCTGGGTCAACTCCTGGAAGCCATTGACGCTGCAGGAGGTGTTGCCCTGGTAACTGCCGATCATGGGAACTGCGACCAGATGTGGGACCCAACCGTGGACGGTCCTCACACAGCCCATACTTTGAATCCGGTTGAACTTGTTGTTTATGGTAAAGGCTGTGAAAGTTTGAAACTAATTTCCTCCGACGCACGTCTAGCTGATATTGCACCCACTGTATTGCATTTTCTTGGACTCGATAAACCATTGGAAATGACAGGACAAAATTTAGTTATTGAGTAATCTGCCTTCATGTATCCCCGGTTAATAGCTTTCTTTGCCATCCTGACCTTGAGTTCGGCCTCGCTCTTTTCTCAAAGCGACGCGGCTTATGAGCTTATGCGTCTCGAGGATGTGAAACCTGGCATGGAAGGTGAGTGGCGTACGGTAATGTCGGGTACTGCGATCGAAACATTTCCGCTGCGGGTAATTGGAATCGCGGAGCACTTTGTCGGTCCTAACCAACCCGTCATTATTTGCGAAGCGATCGACAAAGTTAATATTTTATCGGGTCCTGTTGCCGGGATGAGTGGAAGTCCTGTTTTCATCCAGGGCAAACTGGTTGGGGCCTATGCCTATGGCTACACCTGGCCAAAGGAACAGGCTATTATTGGAGTAACGCCGATTCACAACATGCTTCCTGTTTTCGAAGATAAGGGGAGCGGAGTGGCTTCTTCTGGTTCCGTGAATTCGTACTGGAAATCGGTGGAGCCGACTAGTCGAGGACGGCTCGGGGAATATCAAACAGTGCTTCAGCCACTTCCGGCCCCATTGATCGCATCCGGAATCTCAGAGGCCACTTTAAACGCATTCAGCGGCGAATTGGATAAGCTCGGCATCACAATGTTGAATGGACCAGGTGGTGCCTCTTCTACCGAGTTGTCCGGCCAGATCGAAGCTGGTTCCGCTGTATCTGCCATCCTGATGCAGGGTGATTTTAATTTCGGCGCGACCGGTACGGTTACCCATGTAGACGGTGATCAGTTGCTTGCGTTCGGGCATCCATTTTTTCAATGGGGCTCTGTGGAGATGCCGTTGGCCCAGGCCGAGATCCTGACGATAGTCCGTTCCATGTCCTCTTCTTTCAAATTGTCGAATATGGGAGGTCAGGTGGGTCGGGTATATCAGGATCGACTCACAGGTATTGCCGCGGAGTTGGGGCCGGTTTCACCGATGATCGATTATTCTGTGTCCATTTCCTATCCGGATTTCGAAGACAAGAAATTTTCGGCAAAGATGTTTCGGCATCCTCGACTCGGTCCAATCGTCGGCGCTATGGCTACCATGGAATCGCTGAGAGGTGGTCTGGAATACTCGGAGGAACTAACGCTTCGGGTGAAGACCGAGGTTAAGGTTGAAGGATATGATCCTATTGAAGTGACCGATATTTTTGCCGGCAATGGGGTAGACAATGCGGCCGCTTTTCAACAACTGGCTATTCATCAGCTGATTGCTGACAACACGTTTGACCCGCCTCCGATTGAATATTTCAAGGTTTCTATCGAGTCGAGACCTGTCACCGAGATAAGCTACCTTGAGGCCGTTTATCTCCACGAAGAAAAGGTTAAATCCGGGGATACGGTTAACCTTACTCTACAAATAAAGAATCATCAGGGTAAGCGCTTTTCCAAACAAGTTTCATTTGTTCTACCCGAAGAAGTAAGAAAAGAACGTGTTGAAATATTGGTTACCGATGCGATTTCAGCCGATCAGGTGGAGTTCGAAGGATTTTACACCGCTTCCCGATTTGAACACGTGTTAGAGCGAATCAAGGATTTGAAAAGCCGCGATCACATTTACGTCAAACTCTTGCGCCAAGCTCCCGGAATTAGTTTTGAAGGCCAGCATTTGGCTGGTTTACCGCCTTCTACCTTAGCATTACTCAAGAATGCGAAAGGTCTCAAGATTGATAAAAATACGAGTCGCGAGAGCGGTTTTGAAATGAAAATACCGATGGACTCAGAATTTCGCGGCAGCGCATTACTACCTCTAAATGTTGATTGATATGAAACTTACTCAAGTCGCCTTTGCTTTCCTGGTCTCCGGTGCATTATTAACCGGACGCACTATTGAAACGGTCCACCAATCTTTCGAGCAATTCAGCAAGGGTAAATTGAGTCAGGTCTCGCTTCACACCAATGGATATTTGTTACCTGCTCCGTCTTTGGAAACACTTGCTGAGATTGATGCACCCATCTTGTGGGACGTCGAATTGGATTCCAAAGGAAACCTGTATCTTGGGAGCGGAAATGAAGGCGTAATTTATAAGGTAGGGGCAGATGGTGAGGTTACCACCGTATTTGAGCCAAATCGGCTGATGGCTCGGGCATTAGCAATTGATAGTCGGGATCAGGTATATGTATCGGTATCTCCCGATGGAATGCTCTACCGCATTTCCCGTGACGGCGATGTGGACGTTTTCTTAAAACTACCGGACGAATATGTCTGGGATATGGTTTTTAGTGGCGACCAGTTATACCTCGCCACGGGTTCGCATGGGAAGATTTATCGAATCAATACCCGCTCCAAATCTCCAGAAGCGGAAGTATTTTTTGATTCCGAGGAAACGCACATAACCTCCTTGGCGTTCGAAGCAGATGGTCACCTACTCGCTGGTAGTGCGACTCACGGCCTGTTATATCGCATTGATGCCGAAGGGGAAGGAGAGGTGATTTACTCGACCGGTGAAAGAGAAGTCCGGACCATACTTCCACAGCCTGATGGATCCATTTTTTTTAGTTCGTTCAATCAACCCAGCCGAGCCACAGTTGTAAAGAAAAGCACTTCATCGAGTTCTTCAAGTAGCCAATCGAACAATTCTTCTGGCAGTTCTTTCTTTGCCGACTCTGACGAACCTTCGAGCGGCAATGACAAATCTCCTTCCTATTATGGGCTCACTGTTTCCGGGAAAGATGGGGACTCTGGAGTCGTTTACTGGATGGATCCAGACGGGTTTGTGACGAATTGGTGGTTGGAAAATAAAGTATCTATTTATTCAATGGCACAGTTACCAAACGGGCATCTCATTTTAGGTACCGGAAGTGAAGGGAAACTTTACGAGGTAACAAAACCAAGTGACTGGTCACTGCTCCATTCGTTGGATTCAAGCGGAGAGATAACTGGCATTGTTCCGCTTAAAAAGGAGGGGATGTTCTATCTTGTGTGCAGCAATCCAGGGCGAATATTGAAGTTGGATACCACCAAAGCTTCTGTGGGGTTCTACGAATCTGAAGTTGTCGATTTGGATCACGTATCTCAGTTTGGCAGTTTCCAGGTGTTCAGCGAGCCTTTGGCTGATGGCCAGGTCGGAGTTGAGGTTCGAGGTGGTAATTTGGAAAGCCCGGATCGGACGTGGTCCGATTGGGTCTCGTTGAGCGGCGAACGCGGTGTTTTTCGTAATCCACTTCCTCCATCCCGTTTTATGCAATATAGAGTCTTGTTTGAAAACGAAGAAGCACCCGCGGTTCATCAGATTCGTTTCTTCTCGAGAACTCAAAATTTGGCACCGCTTGTAACCAGTATAAAAGTTTTGGGCTCAGGATATGAAGCGAGAAAGTTTACTACCCAGACTACCGCACCCAATGTGGATTTGGCGCGAAGTTTGAGCACGGGTGTTGAAGAGGAATTCAGCAAACTCGAAAACAAACCAGACCAGGTGAAATTATTTCCAAAACCCGGTGCTCGAACTGCGGTGTGGAGATCCATGGATGGAAATGCAGATGACTTATTGTTTACCGTGAAACTGTCCGCATTGGGGGAAAATACCTGGATCACCTTATCAGAGGACCAGGAGGAGAATTATCTCTCCTTTACGACCCAAGGATTTAAGGATGGTTATTATCTTCTTAAGGTCACGGTGACCGATGATCCGACTAATCCCGCATCGGAAGCGAAAACGGGGGAGCTTATCAGTGAGGTGTTTCTTATAGACAACACCCCACCCATCATCCTGATAAATAGCTACGATCGTGACGGAGATGAGGTGACCTTGAATTTGACCGCTTCGGACAATACCAGCCTCATCCGTCAAGTCACCTACCGACTAAATGGAAACGATAAAGACTCCATTCACCCGGAAGATGGTATTCTTGATGAATCCTTGGAAACGTTCGAACTTATCCTCAATTCTCCGAAAGGTTCTGACCGCAGCTTGTTGGTAGAAATCGAGGATGAAGTAGGAAATGTGACCGCTTTGACGCGGCGCCTCGACTGATATTGATTATTCCATGGTTTTTATACCTCAAAATTAAGTTTGATTTCTCCTCCTTAGTTTCGGTTTATAGCCAGCTTTTCATTTTCCCACTGAGGGAAATCACTTCGAACGAAAGAAATCACATGAAACGGACGCATCATTGCGGGGAACTCAGGTCAGCCGATATAGAATCTTCGGCTATTCTGACTGGATGGATTGATTCGGTTCGCGACCATGGAGGCGTATTATTCGTCGACTTGCGCGACCGGGAGGGCATTACCCAGGTAGTTTTCAATCCCAATACTCAGGATGCTCTGGCCAAGGAATTGCATCATTTGAAGCCGGAGAGCGTTATTCTGGTGAACGGCGTAGTTACCGCCCGCGAGAACGATGCGGTTAACAGCCGTCTCGCCACCGGTGATATTGAAGTCCAGGCTCAAAGCTTTAAAATGCTGAATGCTTCGGAAACTCCTCCGTTTCCGATCGACGATGAAAAAGGGGACAAAGTAAACGAGGATCTTCGCCTGACCTATCGGTACCTGGATCTGCGTCGTCCCAAGAACTTGAAGACCCTAAGGATCAGGCACCGTACTTCAAAAATTATCCGTGATTACATGGACTCTGAGGGATTCCTCGAAGTGGAGACTCCCATGCTGTTTAAGAGTACTCCCGAAGGAGCTCGTGAATACCTGGTGCCCAGCCGAGTGAACCCCGGTGAGTTTTATGCGTTAGCTCAGTCCCCGCAGCAGTATAAGCAAATGCTTATGGTTGCCGGAGTAGAACGCTATTTCCAATTGGCGCGTTGTTTCCGCGACGAGGATGGCCGAGCGGACCGCCAACCCGAGTTTACCCAGGTCGATATCGAAATGTCGTTCATCGATCGTGAAGACATGTATGCCTTGATCGAAGGGATGATGAAGGCTGTTTGGAAAGGAATCCTCGATGTGGATATTCCAACTCCGTTTGAACGGATGTCTTATCTCGATGCCATGAATAACTTCGGAAGCGACAAGCCCGACCGTCGCTTTGGTATGCCACTTACAGACCTGAACGACCTGTTTAAGAATTCGGAATTCAAAGTGTTTAACTCAGTGATCAAGGGTGGTGGTAGCGTAAAAGCGATCAATGCCAAGGGACTTTCCGATATCACCGAGGGCGAGCTCAAGTATTTAACAGACATGGCGGTAAACATGGGTGCCAAAGGCCTGGCTTTCATTAAGGCCCGTGACGGTGGAGAATGGAAATCGCCGATTCTTAAATTCTTTAGTGATGAAGAAATAGCCGCGATCAAGGAACAGATGGATGTCGTTGACGGAGATATCGTTTTCTTCATGGCCGCCGATTGGGAGAGAAGTTGCTCCATACTGGGCAAGGTGCGCCTGGAAGCAGCGGAATTACTTAAAAAGCGCGGTCGTTTGGAAATTGATTCCACTCGATGGGACTTTTTCTGGGTGATCGAATTTCCGCTCATGGTCTATGACGATGAAGCAGGACGATTTGTTTCTGCTCACCATCCGTTCACCGCACCTGTGGTCGAAGATATGAAATACCTGGACGAAGATCCTAAGAAAGTCCGGGGGCAGCATTACGATTTGGTTCTCAATGGCATGGAAATGGGTGGCGGAAGTATTCGTATCCATCAGCCTGGGCTTCAGCAAAAAGTGTTCGAAGAAGTACTTCAACTTCCCAAGGACGTTATTGAGGATCGTTTCGGATACATGGTAAATGCATTCCGATACGGTGCTCCCCCTCACGGTGGTATTGCATTGGGGCTTGATCGTATCATCGGGCTATTGACCGGTTCGCCGAGTATTCGCGACGTGATTGCATTTCCAAAAAATCAGAAAGGCCAGTGCTTGATGTCGAAGAGTCCCGGACCAGCCACTGAGCGGCAGCTACGCGATCTGCATATTCAGACCATCGTAGTAGAAAAAAAGTAGTCACGATTTAGAGTTTCAAAAACCTCATCCAATTATGGGTGAGGTTTTCTATGTACGGGCAGTTCCACTCGACTGGTCAAAATCGACCAGTGTCTCCGTGTAGCGTGCGATAATGAGGGAATTGTTTTCATAATAAGGCTTAAAATAATTCATTTTCGTTCAATCCACTCATCCTCTGTTCTTTTCTGCATCAGCCTGACAAAACGCATCAGGTTTTATAAATGAATGGTAGTTAGTGGATTAGGAGGTATGCGGAAATATTTTTTTATCCGTGGACGGCGTTGGCATATCAGTTGCTAAGCTCAAAGGAGAATTCCGGCTCATAACCATCTAAACATTGATAGCTAACTGATCACCACATGAAGAAACTAAAACCATTAATATTCACTGCCGTTACCTTGCTAGCTGTGTTCAGCTTCGCAACGCATGGCTTTGCTCAGACCGAGCTTGCTGATGCTGCTGCAGCTGTTGCCGAAACCGCTGCGCCCGATAAAGATTACCTCGCCCTAAAAGCCAAATACGGAGAAACATTTGATTTCTTTACCATTAGTGTGCTTTGGACGCTTATCGCTGCTGGTCTCGTGTTCATAATGCATTTGGGATTTGCGACTCTAGAAAGTGGACTCACCCAATCGAAGAACACGGTAAACATACTCTTTAAGAATGTGTTTATTATTTGTATGGGTCTTTTGACTTATGCGGTTTGGGGATTCAACGCCATGTATCCTGGAACTGACTTTGCCGGTGGCTGGTTCGCTTTAGGATCTCCTATTTCTATGGCTGCTTCTGGCGGTACTGATTTTTCATATGGAGGCACTGCGCTCTGTATGACGGGGTGGGCCGACTTTATTTTCCAGGCGATGTTTGCGGCCACAGCGGCCACGATTGTTTCTGGTGCCGTTGCTGAGCGTATCAAGCTCGGTAGCTTCATGGTAATCGGAACTTTGATCGTATTGGTTGCTTACCCGATTACCGGATTTTGGAAATGGGGCGGAGGCTGGTTGGCGGAAATGGGTTTTTACGACTTTGCCGGATCAACCCTGGTTCATGCGTTCGGTGGTTTCGCCGCTCTAGCAGCCGTATTGGTGCTGGGTGCCCGTAAAGGTAAATACCTTGAAGGTGGCAGAATTCGCCCCATCCTCGGTCATAGCATGCCACTCGCAACCATGGGAGTATTCTTACTTTTCCTGGGTTGGTTTGGATTCAATGGAGGATCTGTTTTAAGTGCTAATCCTGAAGCCGTTTCCTATGTATTTGTAACCACAGCGCTCGCCGCTGCAGCTGGTGGATTTTCTTCCATTTTTTTCTCATGGGGATTGTTGAAGAAACCCGATTTGTCCATGGCTCTTAACGGAATTCTGGCTGGTCTGGTGGGAATTACCGCCGGTGCCGACTCGGTAACCTTGTGGTCGGCTGTCGTTATTGGTCTTATCGCTGGAGTGCTTGTAGTGGTCTCGATCCTGTTCTTTGACAAGATCAAGGTTGATGATCCGGTTGGAGCCATTTCCGTCCACGGCGTTTGCGGAATTTTTGGAACTCTCGCTGTAGGTATTCCGTTCTTTAACGGTGGCAATGAAGATCTCAGTTTCTTCACTCAGCTTATCGGAACAGCATCTGTTTCAATCTTTGCCTTTGTCTTCTCGTTTGTTGTTTGCCTTATTGTAAAGGCAGTCATGGGAATTAGAGTCTCAGCAGAAGAAGAGTCGGAAGGTCTCGATATCGGAGAGCATGGTCAGGAAGCATACCCGGACTTCGGTCATGCGAGCCGTTAATGCTTGTTTCCACAGAAACTAACAAATAATCATAAATCAAAAATTTAAATAAAGGTACAATAAATGAAACTCATTTCAGCCATTATTAAGCCCTTCAAATTGGAGGAAGTTAAAGAAGCACTCGCCGAGATAGGGATCGAAGGCATGACAGTCACCGAAGTAAAAGGCTTCGGTCGTCAAAAAGGTCACACTGAAATCTACCGCGGAAGCGAATACACCGTGGACTTTCTTCCGAAGGTAAAAATTGAAATCGCTGTAAGCAGCGATATCGCTGAAAAAGCCGTTGAGACGATTGTCGCTGCAGCGAAGACCGACAAAATCGGAGATGGCAAAATCTTCGTAATTCCGATCGAAGAATCTGTGCGAATCCGCACTGACGAACGTGGCGACGCCGCCATCTAACGTTGGTGCTTAATTAAGTCATTTCAAAAGACCCTGCCTTTATGGCAGGGTCTTTTTTTGTTCTCGAAAGATTAGTCCAAGGGTTTTTTTGATTGAAAACTGATAGAACAGGATTCGGGAATTCACTTTTCAGTGAACACCGAGCTCACGGAACCGGCTTGTCCAGGTTTCGTGAAGCAACTTATTCTCTATCTTTGTTTTTCGAGTAGGTCACCCTCCACGTATTGGTAGATTAATCCAGAGATCTGTGCCTGATGGGGTATTCCCTTCTGGACTGCTTTACGCTGAATCCCCAACAGGTCATGACTGCTTAAGCGGATGTTTATTCTCTTATCCTTCTTAAAAGTGTTCTCGCCGGCGATGGCCAATTGAGCTAAGAGTTCCTTGGATGGTTTTTCGAGGACTGCTTCCCCAGATTCGTATGCCTCTATAATTTCTTTTTCTTCGCTTTTGTTCATTTTAATTCCTCCAGTTCCTTTAAATAGTCTTTGATCACACGGCTTGTTGTGATTCTGTTTCCAATTAAGGTAAGACTCCCGTTTGTTCCATACAAAACACCTTGAATAGTCCGATTCTAATTTCTGATTTCCGCTTTTCGTGAATCTCAAAACTACTTAATTCCCTTTTCCCCATTTTTGTAGACGGTTCGACTTGGGGACATGTCGAGATCGTGTGCATGGAACCCAACTATTCTCAATATTCTCTTACACTTTGATAGGTTTCCTATTATTACGCTTTCCAAGCAAGAAATGCGTCCGAATCACCAGTCTTCATATTTTCTTTTTTCTAAATTCCCGATTTTCATAAAGACATCAACGGATGCAACCACCGTGCCTTCAGCTAGGAGGGCGTCAAAGGCGCTTTCAATTTTTGGGTAATACTTGTCAGTTTTGTAGTTGCTAACCGTGACCATTTTGCTTCTCAGAACGCCGAGGTGTCTAATCGGAGGAAGCGCAGCTTCCGGAGATTTGGACCACCGACTGGTTCGAGTTTTTCATCTTAGATCTTCCGGTTTGAGGCCGGTCCTTTTGGCAATACGCGCAAGCATCCTGGGACCAATCTCTACGCCTTCATGAAAAGCGTATACATAATCATCCCAACCATCCCTTTGTAATATTTTGTGTGACCCCGAACTTCCCTTTTGATGCTCCAGCCATTCTTGAGAAGGGCTTTGAGTACTTTTCTCGATTTCGTCGAAGGCCAGTTACTCATGCGGCCACAACGGAAAACATCTTAGCGAGTTCAGGGATGGGTTCACCGTGGTCGATACGGTCCGCAAAACACAGAAACACATCGATCAGGATAAGAAATCCGTGGATTGGAAAATCGCCTTAGCCCGGGAACTCAGAAAACAAACCAGCGCCACCAACCCGTGGATAGCCGACCGTTTGAATATGGGAGATCCGAGCAACGTAAGTAGGAATGTTAACGCTATGCT
>JAQBYJ010000021.1 GCA_027622555.1 Verrucomicrobiota bacterium | reverse complement strand
GGCTACTTTAGCCACTGAACCCCAACAGGTTCCATCTTTTTATTCAATTTTATCTCACGAATTCAGGAAGGTATCAACCACGACGGCTAATCATCCATGCTCATGCTAATTAATCAATGGCATTTTGATTCGTTTGAAAAATCACTTTGGAAAACGCAGTGCTTAATCCCACTTGATCCTGGCCGATTTATTTTCGAGATCCACCCAGACCTCCGCATGTTCAAAAGAACGCGTATAAATCCAACCGCTTTTCTTGGCATCCTCTTTGGGCGCTCCAAGCGGCTTGTCAAATTCGTCATACCAATCAAGGGAACCATGATTCTCCCGATAGCCCCAAGTATAACAGAAATAGGAATGCTCCTGGGCGGCTATGAGAAAACAGGCCAAGGGAAACATTATATTCTCTCGAGCCTGAGCGAGAAGGACATCGTAAGGTACGTCACGGATTTCTCGCTGTGTAAAATCGAAGCCTGGCCAGCCTTTCATGATGACCATCTTGGCTTTTTTACCAGCGGCGATCATATCCTCGATATCCTGAGCCATGTTCTCTTTGGATGTACTCTGAAAATGACCAAAGTGTTCTATGGTCGCAGCATCGGTGTAAGGTAAATACTCCCTTCCTAAATTCAGCGATTCCGTGTTTCGGATACCATTGAACATGATGATATGGTCCGCGCCGATTTTCTGGCGTGTCAGTTTGAGAGTCTCGATCAATCCGGCCTGGATGGCGTCATATTTTTCCTGCCCCCAGAGCTTGATATTCGCAGGAGAGGCTATCTGCGGAAACGCGTCAGCAAACACTCCATCGCAGGGACCATCCACAACGGCCTTCTTCACCTCTTCGGTCCACCATTCCCGAACCGCGGGATTCGACAGGTCGTAGCGTTTGATACTCCCGTTCTTTTTGTCCAATGATCCGTCCACGGTCTTGAGCCACCATTCCGGATGTTGTTCATAAACCTGGTGCGCATCGAACATGGAATAATCCAAAAACGTATTCCAATAATAGATGAGTTTCAGATCCGGGTTTGCAGCTTTCAGCCGAACAGTATCGTGCAAGATGCCTTTTTCAGTGGATCCATGAACATTCATGCCATGCGCTTTTTCGAGGCAAACAAAGTTCGTGTGCGATGCTACAAACTCAACCTCCTCATCCGTCAGTCCCGCGTTGTCTCCAAAATGAATATAAACCGGAACCGTGTCCCATGAATATTTTGGAAACAAGTCGGATTGATTTCCGAAAGTCATCACCGACATGGCAAGGACCGGCATTATAATAGCTACAATTGATTTCCTCATTATGGGATCGATTGAAATTTACTCAGTCAGAACAAACTCCGAACTGACCATCAGTCCTCGTTCATCTGTGGCGGAAAAATAAAGTACGGTCACTCCTTTTGGAACCGATGCTGTCATCTTTGACCCGGAGAGGGTTGCGGGGGCTTCCTCCCATAATCGTTCCGGCCAGGCAGAACTATCCAAGGTATAATAAAATTTGGCTTCTGCCACATTCACGGTGGAGGTGTAAGAAACAGAGGCACGTTTGCCACCTATTTCAGGTTTTCCAAACAGAATGAACGGAGCCTCTTGTTTCACTATGCTATCAGCGTAGGCATAAATTTCCTCCGGCTCCCATCCGGGTCCGTGCCCGTGCTTCATTCTTAATTCATAACGTAATGTCGCTGGGCCTTGAACAGCCCGCGCTGACTTCTGAGTAGAGGGCATAGGGAAGTGGGTGTCGTTGGTCCCATTCACCCAGAGTGTGGGTATCTTGACATTTTGAAAATAGGCAGATCCATCAAAATACTGGTTTACGACTTCCGTGTATTTCCCGGGCTTGATCGCTACACCCTGATTTCCATCGGAATCCGGCAAGAATCCACAACCATAAACGGGAATCGCAAATTTGTATCGGTTATCTACACCCATGATCGTGCTCGTGAGTGTTCCTCCCCAACTGATTCCAGTGATGCCAATTTTGTCCTTGTTAACTTCGGGAAAGGAACGAATCAGCGAATGAGCCAGTATCACTTGCGCTACCGCATGATAATACCATTGCTGCTCTATAGGGCTCTCATAGTCACCGAAAATACCGACACGACTGAGGCCCGGATTTTCGGTTGATAAACGTGTACCCCGCGCTTCCCCCTTTTCACGAATTGGATAATGCCCTTCCAGATCCATACTGAACGCGGCGTATCCATGATCATTCCATTTGGCTACCCATTCGTTAAAAGCTGTTCCACCGCCACCGTGCACACACACTACAGCAGGCCATCCACCTTCTGGAGCCTTCCCAATCGGCGAGCTGTAGTAGGCAAATACTTGCACGCGATTTCCATTCACCGGAATGGATTCGTAAAGGACACCGGTCATTCCTTCCTGTGCCGCTTTCTCTGTTTCCTCCCATTCGGGGACCTCATACAGCGTATCCAGGTCCCAAGGACCCACGCGAGCGGCGAATGCGCTGCTAACAAATATAAAACATAGTGTAGCTGCAGTAAGTTTTCTCATTCAAATTTCTTTCTCATTAAACTTGTTATTCCTCGATGCGTCGGGGTCGGTGCCTGAAGGGAAAGGTTGAAATCTTGGAGATCGCCAGCCACTTCGACAAGCTCAAGGAATACAAGCTGGCTCCTACATTTTGACATGCGAAAGATGCTGTAGGAGTGACCTTGGTCGCGAATCGAATACCAAGGATTTCTGCTGGATTCCTTGTATAGGGATTTGGCGCATTTTCAGTCCGTCCATTTACAAGGACGGTTGAGGCGGAAGCTATACCGACAATGAATATTAATTGTTCCCAATGCATATCAGTTCTTTTGCAGTGCGGTGATAAAGTTTTCCATTGGCAAACGAGGGTGTGTTCAAGGACCAGCTTTCACTACGCACACCGAGTGAATTAACATCGATAAAGGCGCTATCATCAAACCTATCTGTGCCCGTCCGGAAGGTGTAGCAATTTCCAATCATCGTGGTGAAGAAAAGGATATCGTTCACCAGAATTGGATTTCCGTTAAAGCACCAATACCAGCCATCACGTTTTGATCGTGGATCAGAGATCGTATCAATTCCACGCGAATTCAAGGCCGTGGTTTTCAACTCTTCTTTCCAAAGATACTCTCCGCGATCGTTATAATGAGCCGGCACTTCAAGGTATTCCACTTTGTCAGTCTTTAGATCCACGCGGGCGAAAGAAAACTGAGGCGAGAGCTTCATCCAACGCTTCATCAGCGGCTGCTTGGTATCATCCTTAGAACACATAAAGTAGAGATGGTCTCCGACGATGATGTTCGTATACCACGCCGGAAACACATTTGGGTTGGGTGTTTGGCTGAGATCGAAATCTGGTCGCAAGACTCGTCGTCCCAGGGCTTGGTCATAGGTTCTCAAATCCACTTTGGTTCGAAGATCTATCGTTTTAAGAATCTCCCCATTCTGAGAATTAAGAACCGTGATCTCACTTTCTGTCTCGGAAAACCACACTGCGAAATCCTTGGTGAAATTTGAGTTGTAAAGCGCAGTATCATTTTCGCCGGAGAGTTCGGTCTGCCAAACCCGTTTACCATCCGCCAAGTCTATCATGGAGTATCCCTTCGGCCCTTCGGGTACGTCGTGATACCCTCCCCTTCCAATCAAAGCCGTCGGTTTGCCCAGAGCGTCCAGCGAATAGCCCGGAGTATTGTAGTGGGTTACCGCGTCTTCGGATATCCATTTCACTTCACCCGTCATCTTATCCAGCCCATACAAATAGTGCCAGCCCAGTTCCCTTTTGCCGTCTACGTTATCGTAGGCTTCCATATTAACCAGGACGTCATTCACCATAAAGGGCTCATGCTGCTTGTTAAATGGAAACGGCTTCTCTGGCTTCAGTACCTCCGTCGCTAATCTCCAAGTCCTCTCCCACACAAGCTCCCCGTTCCAGTTCAGGCACACGAGTTTTCCTCCCGCATTGGTAAACCAGACATGCTCGCCATCCGTAATGGGTGTCGGGGAAGTGGAATCGCTGAACCCATACATATAACCGCTAGGATTGGCGGCCTTGATTTCATACTGCCAAATCACGTCACCGTTATTCGCGTTTATACAGAGCGCCTGGATTGTCCCTGTTTTGTAGGGATCCGGTTTATCGCTATCGAACGGTTCCATGATAGTCAGGAATAATCGATCCTTCCATACAGCGATTCCGCTTTGTCCCGATTCATCGAGTGCCTTTCTCCAGAGAATATTTTTATCCTCTGCTACGTTAAAGGAAGTCGGGATTTCCGCATCGGTTTGTGTGCTCCAACTTCCATGAGGTCCAGCCGCTTGAGGCCAAGAGCTTGAATGCGGCGATTTAATCCGTATTTCTTTAGCTTCAACCGTTAAGGGTGAGAAAATGCAAAAGCAGATCAGGAATGAGGAATAATAAACGCAATTAAGTAATCTATTCAGGGGAAAAATTATCATGGGGAATCGCTGGTGTAGGATTTTGAAAGTTATCTCGAGATCACCCTACACGCTCAAATAATTACTGATTTGAATAACAGGCTCGATGTTGGTGCAATTAATAACATCAGCCACCAATCGGGCTCCTTCCTTTTCAAACGCGGCGGTGCAATCATCCATATTTTTGAACACCAGATAACCAATGGCGTGAAATGGAGCTTCGGTACCACCCACTCCAGGAATTCCCACATCCATTTCCGCAGACACGAGGCCGAGCGGATCAAGCAACTCGTGGACGAGTTTGAAATGCACATGTTGGTAGTAATCCACATCAAAGGTGCTTCCTTCGCTTCTTCGGTAAGTAACACAGATTCTAATCATTTTATTATTTGGTTGATAGGTTTATGGGGTAAATACTCTACCTAGTGGCAGAGAAAAGATTGCCAACTCGATATGCTAGCAGATCTATACTGGATGCCCATCCTGTTTTTACCGGATGCATGATTTAGGTAATTCATTCTACAGGGAGCGTAGGGCTCGATGCTTGCATCGACGCCTTGTCCGGGAACGTTGTGGGTCACAGAGGCCGAGTTGCGAGCAACTGGCCCTACGGCGCATGATTTAGACCATTAGTGCGTAGATTCGGGCAATGCAAAGGCGACATAAGCATCACCCGAGGGAGTACCGTTTTTTCCACCGCCTCCGGATGCGATGACGACATACTGACGACCGTCAATTTCGTAGATGGAGGGATTTGCATAAGCTCCGAAAGGGAGTTTGGTTTCCCACAAGATCTCGCCCGTTTCACTATCAAGAGCTCTAAATTTTTCATCCGTCGACCCGCCAATGAAAACGAGGCCACCTGCAGTTACGGTTGGGCCTCCAAAGAGCGGCGTTCCAGTAGCCGGGATGCCACGCCGAGTGAGTTCTTCGTATTCACCAATCGGAGTTTGCCAGACAATTTCTCCTCTATTGAGATCGATGGCGCTCAGCACACCCCACGGGGGTTTGACGGCTGGGTATCCCTCTTTATCCACGAATTTATTGAATCCACTAAAGGTATAGTCTTGTGGAACGAAATCCGGATCTACCGGCTCCTTGTTTTCTTCTTGGGGATCAATGAGAAGAAAATCCACAAGATCGGCGATTACCTTGTCTCCAAGATGGGCAAAGGAAGGCATAATACCGCGACCCGCCTTGAGCAGATCCGCAAGCGCTTCAGGTTCGTATCGCCGGGCTGCGCCACTCAAGCGTTCAATGGCATGACACATCGTGCAGGTTGCTCCGAAAGCAACCGCACCTTTGGCAGCTTTTCCCGTCACTGGATCGAGACGAATGATCAAAGGCAGGTTGTTGCCCGCAACATAGAGCAGATCTGAATTTGGATCAAACGCGGCACCCGGCCACTCGGCTCCTCCTAACACGCCGTATAGAATAGTGCCTTTGGGGCTGATAGGCATAAACCAACCACTGCGGCTTTCAATAAATTGCTCAACCGCGTCGGCGCGAGCTTCCGGAGAGAGGGTCGTAAGCTGGTCGTAAGTAACTTCCTGTCGAGTAAATGGCGGTGGAAGCAGAGGCACCGTTTGAGTAGGCCATGCTTGCTCGATGGAAATATCGGATGCGGGAGCCGGGCGCTCGACGAGTGGAAAGAGTGACCTGCCTGTCAACCGATCCAGCAGGTAGGTATTGCCTGTCTTGCTTACCTGCGCCACGGCATCGACTTGCAAACCATCGCGTTCTACGGTGACGAGCATTGGCGGAGCGGGCAGATCCAAATCCCAAATACCATGTTTGATCTCCTGAAAATGCCAGACGTATTCACCCGTAGCTGCATTGAGTGCGACAACTGAGTTCGCTAAGTCATTTTTTCCTGGATACTGCCACCCAAAAAGGTCTGGTTTGGGGCTGGAGGTAGAACAAAAGACAAGTCCGTTTTCCACATCGACACTTAATCCACTCCAAACATTGGCCCCATAAACTTTAGCCCATGCACCCTCTGGCCACGTGTCTTCAAATCGTTCACCCGGGTGAGGAATCGTATTAAAGATCCATTCCATGTTTCCACTGCGTACATTGTAGGCGCGGACATGCCCCGCTGTATTTCCACGCGAGCCGACAATGAAGAGATCTTTATAGATAACGCCGGCTGCCGGATTCGCTATACCCACGAACTGAGGCGGTTTAGATAAACCATAACGCATATCTACCCGACCGTCTTCTCCAAAGGATGAAATCAATTTTCCCGTATCCGCCTTCACTGCCAGAATGTGATGACCGCGACTGTACAAAATACGTCTATCATCGCCATCCTTCCAGTAGGCGACTCCACGGTTCAGGCCAAAGTACTGACCCTGGTTCGTATCCGGACCTTTTTCAACCTCACCAGAATCACTAAATCTCCACCGTTCGACTCCAGTCGAAGCATCCAAGGCGACCAGATCAAGGTTCGGGGTTGTTGCATAAAGGACACCATCGACGACGATGGGATTGCATTGTATCGTGGATCGTCCTTGAGCGTCGCCCGATCGATAAGTCCAGGCCACCTCCAATTGAGACACGTTGGTCGTATTGACCTGATCGAGACTGGAGTAGCGAGTGATTCCGGTATCTCCTCCAGCCGTGCCCCAATCACGGTAGCCGGACCCTTGTTGGGCCAAAATACAAAGAGGCAGAAAACCAAATAAAAACGATGAGAGTAATTTCATTTTACTCAGAATATGGAAAAGGCAGATCGCCTCAATAGGTGGCAGCAACTTCTTCATGTCCGAGTGCTTCTAATATCGATTTCAAACCTTTCAGATTTGCCACATAGACGGGTTCAGCATCTTGCTTGGCAAAATGGTGAAGGATTCCGATGGGACCCTTGAACCCTGAATCGATAACCGTCTTGATCATCGCCTGTTCACGATCGCCTTCACCAATCAGGATAATCTTTGGACCTTCTACTCGCATGCCATTCAGATTGAACGCAAACAGGTAGGGCTGCATTTTTTGGAAAACCGTCTTAAAATTATCTATGCGGTCATGTCCGTGGTGCATGTTATAAACCATACCCACATGATCCATATTTCCTTCGGAACGAAGTCTCTCAATGATGGCTATCTGGTTGTCCGTTTCACCAAACCATTCCATGTGATTGTAGAGCGCAAATCGAACACCGCGACGTCGCGCTTCAATCGCTAAGGGCCGGAGAATGGCAACCGCCCTGTCGAGCCGCTGATCTTCGGGAATGGCTTCAACCAGATCTTTGCCCAGGGAAAACCAAATGTCGGGCTTTAGATTATGTTTGTCCAAACCCACCAATACCATCCGGGTTTTGGGATCTTCCATGAGGTCCTCATTCGAGGACTGCCACCATACCGAAATAATTGAGATGTCGTACTTCTTGTAGGCCAAGACATGAGCATCAAAAGCATCCTTTGCATTCGCATTGGAAACGATATAACCCGCTTTTTTAAAACCCACTCGTCTCAGCAATTGAGCACGCTCCTCAGCGGATCGCTCGATATCGAAATTTGTAAATGCCCAGGCGAGAATATTTTCTTTGGCAAAATTTTCTGCCGTCGCAACATCCTTAGCGCTCTGCTTTGGAGCACAGGCGGTCATCAATAAACAGAAGCAAAGAAAGAATACATTTTGGATAAGGCGGCTAGACATTTTGCAGTAGAGTTTTGGATTTCAGATAAACCAAGATAGGGGCATTTACTGGAATTCGGTGACCGATCATACTCTATTTGCGTGTCCGCGAAAGACTGTTATCCGAAGGTTTAGCTGGAAGGAATTTCTTCCATGTGTGGATTTGCTTAATAAGCCTATCGGCAACTTCAGGAAAAGTTTTAGCCAGATTGCTTTTTTCAGCCCAATCAGATTCGATATCGTAAAGCTCGATGCGGTCTAACTCCTCGTTCAGCAGTAGCTTCCAGCGGCCGTCACGAACACCCAGGGTTGGCCAGGTATAGTCCTTTGAAATCCCACCTCTCCACTCCCAGAAAATGGGCTTTGTCCGGTTAATGGGTTCCCCCTTAAAAGCCGAAAATGCACTTTGACCGTCCGGCACGAAACCTTCTGGCAAGGCTACTCCCGCAGCCTCAAGAAAGGTCGGGAGCAGATCAACTGCAGTAAGGACGGAGGTCCTGTCCACTTTCCCGGAGGGTACAATGCCCGGCCAACGGACCACGAAAGGCACTCGAACCCCTCCTGCATAAAGCGATCGTTTCTGACCAATCAGACCGCCCGACTCTCCCACCGAATAATAACCCCCGAGGCCAACTTTTGAATTGTTGTGAAATTTATGTTCCGGTCCGCGGGTGGCCTCAGGTCCATTGTCAGACGAAAACACCACGAGGGTGTTATTATCCAGATTCAATGCCTTCAACAAGCCGAGGATCCGCCCTACCCCTTCATCTCCTTCAGCAACCACCGAAGCATAAATCCGTTTCTGCTCATCCAGATTTTTGAATTTCTCCAAGTATTTCTCCAGAGGGAAATGGGCGAGGTGCGTTTCGTGCAGCCATAGGTTCACA
Organism: Verrucomicrobiota bacterium; assembly: GCA_027622555.1. Lineage (NCBI taxonomy): Bacteria > Pseudomonadati > Verrucomicrobiota > Verrucomicrobiota bacterium. Next base: position 53,761 of record JAQBYJ010000021.1, on the reverse strand, counting down.
AAGAAGGGATGATCCTTGTTTTCCTTTATAAACTTCTCGGCATGGTCAACGGATTCAAGGCCCTGTGGACGAAGCTCATTCTTTCCCGATCCGTTAAAGGTGGCAAAGGCATCATACCCATACAGATCTTCCGATGGAGAGTCCGTCGCATTGCCCAGGTGCCATTTTCCGAAGTGACCCGTCTTATAACCGGCCTCTTTCAGTAAGCGTGGAAGCATAGGTTCCTTAGGATCAAGCCAGTCAGGCATCCCCCGTTGTGCGTTGGAAGGAACGCCAGCAAAATGTTGATGAATAGAAAATCTTGCCGGAAATTTTCCGGTCATGACTGCAACCCGGCTTGGCGAACACACCGGACTGTTCACCGTGAAGTTTTGGAAATCAATCCCCTCCGCTGCCATTTGATCGATGTTCGGAGTTTGCACAAAATCACTCCCGTGCAAACTCAGATCTCCGTAGCCCCAATCGTCCGCGAATATGAAAACTATATTAGGCTGCTTCGCTGCAACCGTTAGCCAGCTAAACAATGCCGATACCATCAAAAATATAAGGTTCTTCATTTTCATACTATTCATATTGGATTACTTTCTTAGTCCAATCTGTGAAAGATCGATTGGAACAATACCCAATTTAAGTGCAGGTGAGTTGGGTTTAAACCGGAAATCGCCATTCTCCACGTCCATAAACAATGGATTGAATGCCAGACTATTGTCATCAACGCCGTCTTGTTGTTGCTTCTTCAGCATTTCACTTCCGAGTTGGGGGTCCTCCGCGCAAAAGTAGATGTTGTAATCGGTATTGGCATCCTTGGCCAGCGCCAGTCCTCTTCCCCTGCTATCCTCGGTTGTTATTCCTTTCCCGGGTTCCAGTTCATCGATGAAAGTCACATTAGCAGTGGAAGAATAAAAAATGTTCTTTTGGATGACCGCATCCGTCATGGGACCTTCCCTGAGGGACAGGTAGTATCCGCGTGGCGGGGCGATGACGTCTATGACGAAGTTATTTTCTGCCCGGTTGTTCAGTTTTAATATGATGCCTTGGGCAGTACACTTGTAGATGATGTTTTCCGTGATCAGCGTATCCATCTGCCCCCCATCCGTACGCAGGGCAGCCTGCATGTGCATCGGTGTGACCAGGTGATGAATGTAGTTTCTACGAAGCACGTTTCCCGCACCAGCACCACGCACATAAATTCCGTTTCCGTCTCCCATCTTCTCCATCACATGATGAATTTCGTTGTACTCGATCATATTGTCATGGGAGTGCTTGTATATGAGAGCCTCGGCATCCGTTTTTCTGGAACGTCCGCCCCCGACTTCCTGCCAACGGATGGTTCGCACCAATTCCCGATTATCCCCTCTCTCAAAAAAATGGGTCATGCATCCGGAAACGATCATTCCGCAGTAAGGCGTGTTATGGATCAGATTATTGGCTACCCTGTTTTCCCCACTCTGCCAGAGGAAAATTCCAGGCGAATGGATGTAGATAAGTCCAATGTGGTGGATATGATTGTTATAAACGAGGTTCTTCCGGTTCACATCCTTGGTACCCGGACCATATCCACAGAGCAGGATTCCTCCACCGCCCATCTGTTCAATATGATTGTTGGATATTGTGTTCTCCATCCCGTGTAAATCCACACGAATGGCGCCACTGCCACTGTGGGTAAAATGACATTGCTCAATGGTGCAGTTCTCCGTACTGCGCAGACGCACCAAAGCATTCGCCTTATCGAGCATGTCCCAGTCATGCTGCAGACCGGCGTCACCCTCAGCCAATGTATACCGCTCGCCATGCATAAAAGTCAGGCCACGAAATACGAGGTTGCGCACCGGAATGTCAGTCGGTCCCTCCTTGTCTATGTCCCCCTCCACACGAATCAGCTCCAGTAACTGGGGAGCCAGAACAGGCGTCTGGTTTCGCGGCCAGAGGTAAAGCTTTCCTTCTTTCGTGTTCAACACCCACTCGCCCGGTTCATCGAGCTCCTCCAGAACATTTTCCACCCAACAATTTTCGGTGGTCTTCAGGAAATGGAGATCATTCATTGCATAGGTTGCCTCAATGGACGTTCGGGCAATCCCTGCTCTCTCATCGACCGACTCCAGTGGCAGAACATTGGATATCCATGCATGATGCGGACGAACTATAATTTCCACGTCGGAAATATTGGACCAGTTTTTCAACCTGCCTGCTGGGAAATGCATTTCCGTTCTGCTCCCTCCTTTCTGGGTAATGAAACCTTCCGACTTGGCCCGCGGTAGCATACCCTCCCCATCATACAGAGTTTTGAAGCTGCCGGATACCTCAGCCACCAAGACCTTTCCTCGCGCCTCTTTGGGCAAACCTGCTAAATCACTCGGTGCTTGTTTCCATCCCTGGATTTCCCGGCCCGAACTGAAGACAGGAGTCTCTCCCGAATAGGCGGCATAGGTGACGGTCGAGTTGCCCATACCTGAGTCTTCGACACCGAATACTATCGTTTTGTCCAGCTGGTAAGTGCCCTCCCGAATAAGCACAATGACATCGGCCTGTTTACTTTTCTTCAATTCCCGAACGGCGTCACGCGCTCGTTCCAGGGTCGCAAAAGGACCTTCATTCCCCTGCCCGTTGGGCTCTGCTGTGGTGCCCGACCAAGTATCGGAGCCGTTGGCAGAAACATAGAAGTCGGCCTTCTCAGAAGATTGAGCTGAAAGATTACAAGTTATCAGAAGTAAAACGGATAGAAGGAGGTATATAAATCGAATTACTTTCATTGTCCTAAATACTAACTGCCGCAGGTCAGTTGCCCACCCTATTTTTACAGGATAATTTAGTTTGATATTTCTTTTGTTCAGGGCATCCACCAATTCGGCGATCAAGTCCTCTTGCTTCCTCAAATTCCCGAATCCAAAACTCGGTGAGTTACGACCTTACTGCAATTGATTTCCCTTTTTCCACAGACATACAGTTAGTCGCTACACGTCCCCGTGGCACCGTGCCTTGCGCGAAGGCAGGCACCGCCCCCGAATCTCCTGGAAATACACGGCACTGCGAGGACGCACTAGCCCTACCAATCTCGGTTACAAGAAAGTTGCATTGAGCTGTTCGCTCGAGCCCAAAGACCGGATACTCCCCGCAGATAAATGGTACCCCGAATCCAAATCTCGGGAAAACGCAAGCTTGCTAAATCCTGATCACCGCGCAGTATTTCAAAGGTTCCGTAGGCGTATTCAAAATCGCTGACAACGGATCCATAGAAAAACAAACTCAAGTTCTGATGCACGAAGTCCCCTCCAAAGTGAATAGCCGCCAAATGGATCCTCACCCGCACTGGACCGGCTTTTCGCCCGATGGTAAATTCGCCCTGGTCCCGGATCTCGGCACCGATAACATCCACATCTACAAGGTCGACTTAGACGGATCGTCGCTCACTCCCCATAGTCTTGCCCCATCCGTACCGGGCGGCGGACCACGCCACATGAGATTCTCAACCAACGGGAAATTTGTCTATTCCGCAAACTGGGGCCACGATTCAATCACCGCTTTCAAGACGGAATCCACAACCGGAAAGCTCACTGAAATCGAAACAGAACCCATCCATGGAAGCTGGCCAAGAAACGCCCGCATCGATCCCACGGGAAAGTGGTTGTTCGTATCCGGAGAAGCCTCCAACACGGTATCCATTTTCTCCATCAATCAAGAAACCGGCGAACTTACCTTCCCCACTAAAAACCTGGTAAACCTCCCCAGCGTATACTGCATCCTCTTCAAGGAGTAGACGAATAAGATCTCGAAGTTTGATGAGGTCAGGGAAAGAGCAGCATCACAGTCAACCATCAAGACCTTACGGACGTCTGTTCCTCACATTACATATTCTGTCGCGCCTGGAATATAAAGTAATTTCATTATTCTTGTTTGGAAATGCTAACCAGATTTGGTATCACTATTGCGATGGCGGTTACAGTATTATCATGCGGTTGTCAGGCAGTTCAGCGCTTCAACGCGCGGGGGCAACTTCATGGCGAAACGGTCCATACTACCCTGGATTCACCCCAGGCGGCCTACTACTTGTCCCATTACCTTCAGGGCGAGAAAAGCAATCCTGAGTTTAACGCCCGAATCGATACCTTGTTCAGAACAATGCCATCCACGGGCTGGCCGGACCGGGAATATCTGCTTCGGATCGCGGAAGAGGAATCGGTCGATTTCGCAGCGCTCTATCTAGCAGGCCTTGTGAGCAGAGATCCGGCCAGTTTGGATTGTCAGCGGCGATTCCAATTCTACCTAGAAAACCCGGACTCGGAGCGCCTGGAAAAGTATTACAACCGTTACCGGGTGCTTTTCGTGCCGGGGTGGGATTACGTGAAGAGCGGTCATTTGACAGGTGCGGATCTGGCCCGACCCAGGCAGCTTCTCAGTGATCTGGGAATCGACAACCGGTTGATCGAAATAGACCCCAATGGATCGGTGGAAGAGAACGCGGATTTGATCGTTGAAACCTTAAGGAGACTGGCGAGTCAGGACAAAAAATGCATAATTGCGGGGGCGAGTTCCGCAGGACCGGCGATACATCTTGCCCTGGAGGAGTTTCGGAATACCGGAAATGTCCATTTCGGAGCTTGGATCAACCTGGGAGGTATCCTTCAAGGGAGCCCGCTTTTTGAGCACTACAATACTTTTCCCAGGGCATGGTTCATGAATGCGGTACTGTTTATTAAAGGATGGAAAAAGGATGCCGTGGCCTCCATGGGAGCTGAGTCCTGCCGTAAACGGATTGAGCAACTGCAACTTCCTGCGGGACTGCTAATTGTCAATTATGTGGGTTTGTCCTTTTCCGGACAACTCAGCAAATACGCCAAGAATAACTACAAAGCCTTGGTCAGCCAGGGCCCCAACGACGGTTTGACCCTGCTTGCAGACACTCTCATCCCCGGCAGCCGGACTTTGATCGCGCCCAATAGCGACCACTTCTTTGCGGAAGACCCACACATCGATGCCAAAACATTGGCTATGGCCAAAACAGTCATATCTATCCTTGAGGACGAACTACTGTAGAATTGGAAATATCTGGCTCCGCTATGCTTAATCATTTGGAAGGCACCCCAGGATCACAGGAGCATCTCAGTCAACAATCAAAACCTGCCCCCGCTGATTCCTTTTGCCATTGCCGGTCCTTGTCGCTAGTTCTGAGATACAATGATGGACGCATTTTTTAAGGGGCTTGGAAAAAAGGTCGGGGAGACTTATAAAAAGTCCCGCTGGCTCTATGATTCCTTACTCGGAACCGAAGAAGAGAGCATCGCCTCGGAATATAAGCTGGGCCATCAGATGGCCAAAGAAATCACAGCCGAAAGTGAAAGGGTCGAAATCGAATTTATAGATGCGCTTTATAAGCGCCTGGCCGCATGGATCAATACGCCTCACCGCTTCACCTGCACGGTCATACGATCAAGCGATGTGAATGCCTTTGTGCTGCCGGGCGGATTTATATTTCTGACGGATGCCCTCGTGAATCACTGCGGGCGCAATGAAGACGAACTCGCCTTTATTATCGCTCATGAAATGGGCCACGTAGTGAAAGGGCATGCGTTTGACCGCATGATAGCCGAGCATTCCATTCAAGTGATCAGCAAATGGCTTCGGGCCGGTGGCCTCCTCGGGGCTGCCGCCAAGCAGGCCACTCTGAAATTCCTTAAGACGGAGTATTCGCGCGACAACGAATACGAGGCGGACGACTTCGGAATACGGCTCGCTATGGCAGCCGGTCGTGATCCGAAGGGAGCCATTCGAATATTTGAGCGACTGAAGCCATTGAAGGAATCGGATATCCCTGAATATTTCTCAACCCACCCTTCTTTTAACTCCCGCATAGCCCAGATAAAAGAAGCCGCGCAGCGCATACGACCTCGATGATCGAACGGACGGAGCAAACGACGTCAGCAACTGTGTTTTCAAAAACGGTATCCATTTTCTCCAACCATCAAAACCGGCGAACTCACCTGCCGCACGGTGGAAGAGACGCGTCTGGTCACCGAAGCCGCGCGCAAGGCGGGTGGCTCACCTTCGATTGGAAGACTATGGAATGCCCTAGTGCGCCGGAGACGGAGGCGCTCATCAAGCCTCAGTACAAGGAGGTTTGGAAAAGCTAGCCGGGAATTCTTGGACCTTTACTAGTTGTCTTCCTAATCAAGTTTCGAGCAACAAGACACTAACATCAGAGAGATTACTGGTAGGCACAGAGCCCCGAATAATCCTTATAAGCGAGGATTCTCACACCAAACAACATTGTTTGAAGCGCGCCCGCCAATCAGCAGATCCAAATCTCCATCCAGATCCATATCAAAGGCCCTAATGTCATAAGCCTCTTGATTGGTCGTGACCAAATGGTTCTTGAACTGACCGTGCCCGTCGTTTTCGAACCACCAAGCTTCCTTGTCTCCAAAAGCACAGGTCGCAGCGTCTAGATCTCCGTCCCCATCCATATCCGTAACCAACAGACTATGGGGCTCTTTCAGCGTGGGGTGAATCCCATGCTCTTTCCACATCGGAGCCTCGAACCAAACTACGCCCCGCCCGTGACCTCGCGATGCCACAGATGGGCAGTTGATTCTTCGCCGTCACATTGAGTCCTCGGCCGAAAGTGAAAACTTGATAGGACTGCCCTTTGAGTGAAACCAAGCGCTCCAATCCTCGGCCCTCTTGCCCGGGCTCCGGACAATAAACGAGTAGGTCAAAGCTAGCATGAGTATTGATGACCGTTTCAAGTTGATTTATTACCTCCTTTGGAAGCTCTCGCCTGAATTCATAAGGAACTGTCAAAGCAAGTGCTGTTGCCGGAGCGATTCTAATAAGCTCCTTCATTTCAGATCGCCGAACAGAAGCAACTGCTACACCCTCCTCTACCATTGAAGCATTCACAGTTTCATTTTCATTGAAGAATCTCTCCATCCATTCTTCAAAAGCCTCGATAGCAGAGGACGAAACCAAATCTGGTGTTTCTTCTATCACCGATGAATTCAATCTTGATCCTGCAGTTTTCTTCAGAGGGGAATTTCCCTCCTCCACTCTTTCCAGACCGGTAGAATCATACCGATTGGAGATCCAAAGAGAGACCCCACAAAAGATCAAAAAGGAAATAAAAAATCCGGTCTTTTTAATGAGGGTCATAAAATGGAAACATAAGGAAACTGGTTCTTATTTTCTCTAAAGCATGAAGCCTAAGGTATTGTAGACGACTCAAAAAAATTCTTTCAACGAAACTCGAACAATAGTTGATTGCAGACGGCCATAACTCTTGAGTAAATACAATGACGACATGAAAAAACGTTGCCTGCTTCATACACTGCTAATTCTGACGATTGGCTTTCCCCCAACATTCCTTCCGGCCGAAGTTGAGCTTCCCTTTGGGAAAAATCCTTCACGCAAGGAAGTGAGAAATTGGATAAACAACCTATCGCAGAATGAACGGGCGGAGGGGATTGCCACATTTTACGAACAAATTGGAAAACCCGTTTTGCAACGAACTCTGAACCAAAAAAAATACGTAGCTCCTGGGCTGAGCGACGAAGATACCAGGTCCTTCGTTTTTAAGACCACCGAGAAAAGGAATCTTCATATCTTTGTGGATTATCCTGACACCTGGCAAGCCACCGACAAACGCCCTGCCCTTGTTTTCTGGCACGGTGGCGGTTTTACCCAAGGAAATGCCGGACAATTCTACCACCAAGCCAATTACTTCACTCAACGTGGAGCCGTTTGTTTTCGTCCCGAATACCGAATACGAGATCTGGATCAGACGATTCCTGTCTCGGCAGTAGAGGACGGGATCAGCGCCATTCGTTGGATTAAGGAAAGAGCTCAGGAGTTTGGTATCGATCCGAATGAAATAGTGGTTGGCGGAGGTTCCGCCGGAGGATGTATGGCTTCTGCCGTTGCGACAGTAGATGCCCAGAAATTTGCGCAGCTTGGTTTTGTCGGCGAAGAGGACAATCTCGACATCGATATCGGCGTAAAAGCCATGCTTCTATTTAACCCATTCGTCGATTTCTTTGAACCAACCCACCCGAGACAAATTGAGGAAGAATGCCTCTTCCTCGGCAAAGACCCAGAAGACTACCGGGAAGGACTGCATGTGGTATCGGCCATCGAAAATCTGACCAAAGATTCGCCACCGAGCATCATCCTGTTTGGGACAAGGGACGCGTTTTACGTTTCGGACATTAGATGGATCATTCGCACAAAAGAACTTGGATTAAAGTGCCAAAGTTACGTCTATAAAGGCGAGGTTCACAGTTGGTATAACAACTCTCCTCACCTGGAATACACCACCCACAATGTAAACGAGTTTCTGATCGATATAGGATTCCTCAACAGGGAACCCGTGGTCGAAATGCCTCACAAGTCAATCAGCTCGAATAGAAGCGACATTCAAGACACCAAATACGACGGAAAAAAAGACTGGGATGAATTGGCGAAATTCAAAAAACTTCGCGAGGATAACGATATTCCACTCATCCCATTTAAGCACTACGAACAATAGATTTTCTATTCCTCTTGATACGGCTAAGCAAACTTGGTCAATATCCGGAGCAAATTATGGGAAACAAAAGACCTCTTAATGTCGGCCTGATCGGAGGAAGCAAAGGCTTCATCACCAACGCGCATCAACGCGCCATTTTCATGGATGGCACACGTCGAGTGACTGCGGCGGCACTTTCGTCGAATCCGGAGAACGCACTGCGATCTGCTGAGGAGTGGCCGTACCCCATCACAGGGTATGAAAGTTACGACGCCATGCTGGAGCAGGAGCTTGGAAAACCGCAAGGTGAACGAATTGATTATGTTTTAATTCAGACTCCCAACCACGCACATTTTGATCCTGCAAAGAAATTTATCGAAGCAGGCATTCCGGTGTTTTGCGAGAAGCCACTCACACTCAACCTGGAAGAATCCCAAACGCTGTGCAGGTTGGTAAATGAAAAGATCATCCCTTTCTGTGTTGCCCATACCTACCTGGGGCATTGGACCACACGGTTGGCACGACACATCGTTCAAAGTGGATTGCTGGGAGACATTCGTTGGGTGGATAGCTCTTATCATCAATCATGGATGGCCATGCGCGCAAGCGATCCGGATATCAAAAAAACCACCTGGCGTCTGAATAAAAACATCTCGGGTATTTCAAACTGTGGTGGTGATATCGGTACCCACGCTCTCATGCAGCTACGTTACATTACAGGTCTCGAAGTCAAGGAGCTCAGCGCTCATCTGGAGTCGTTTTTTAAGTGGAATGAAAACCCGGACGACAATCTCGATGATCATTTCACTGCCTATTGTAGATTGAGCAACGGTGGAAAAGGATTGGTGCGCGCAACACAGATCGCCATCGGCCACAAAAACGATCTTCGCATAGAAGTGAATGGAGAAAAAGGTTCATTGCGCTGGGCCCAGGAAGAGTCGGAGAAACTGCAGGTATACCCACTGGGAAAACCCGACCGCGTTTATTATCGAGATCCAAATCTGAAACCAGATGATTTCCTAGAAAAACTTCCTCAGGAACTTTTGGATGAAAACACCATTCCCTGGGGTCACAGTGAAGGGTTTCACGATGCGTTTGCCCGCCTACATCGTTGTTTTGAAAACGATGTCCGGGCGTACCAGACAAATGCTTACACCGCAACCGACGGCTCAAAATACGCTACGGTTGAGGATGGCCTCGCGGGAATTCAATTCATCGAGAAAGCGGTCGAAAGCAGTCGAAACAATGGCTGCTGGTTAAGTCTATAAATGGAGAGCGGCCATTAGGACTATCCATTTAAAAGACCACCTCTGAATTCCAAGCTCAGAAACGGAAGGTATACTGAAGTTTGGTCGCAATCTTGGTATCGCTTACATTAAACCGCAGGCTGCCAGGTTCGTTGATCCACCCCTGGTTAAAAGAAATAAATAAGTCGTTGCCAGGCTTGGGCGTCCAACGGATTCGGCTCTGCCAACCGAGATTTCTCGAGCGATTGTCAAACTGCACCAGGTTGGAAAAAGTCAGTTGGGGTGAAACGGCGTAATTAAATGTGCCTGTATAAATACGTGCTATGAAATTACCCTGCGGTAAATGAGCAAAGGTTTGGTTCACATTTATCGTAGTAGTAAAGTGAGGAGGTAACTTGTAAGTAACCCGCGCACTTATATTTTCAGATGTACCAGACCAGAAATCTCCGTATCCAACATTAATAAATGCGGACACCGCACGTTTGCTTGCTGTGGCGATTACAATATTAGAGCGGTTAGTCCTATACTCCCCGACTGGCAAAAATACTCCTGGAGAAATTTCAAACGGTTCGAAAAGCCGTTCATATAGTCTTTGGTAATCTATCAATGCGTGGACAGAATCTCCTGAGTTAAAGTGCCAGTCGAGCGGCGTTATATAGAGCTCCGTCGTCTCCTTCATACCTTTCTCAAGATTCTCGTAATAGGTATAGTAAATGTCGTGAAACATTTGCTGAATATCGAGGAAGTCTCTTGGGCGAGGATTGTAGCTTCCGGCTACTCGATACATTCGAACATTACTCCGTTGCGCAAAACCGATACCAGGATCGAAGTTCTTACCAATTTCCCTAAACACCAGCATGCCGTCCACTTGGTCATTTGGATAACGTGCAGAAAACCCAAAAGACTCTCCCGTTCCATCCGCTTCCGGATCGGACTTCGAACTGTTGTCAGAGTTTAACGCAAAAGCATCAAAAATGAAATTCTTCTTGTCTCCAAAAAGATCCGAAGTGGCCAATCGAATATCGGCTCCATAGGTATTTCCAGACTCACCTTGATTTGGGTTTCCATAGGTAAATATTCCACCTACATAAGACTCTTCAAATATCCTTTGTTTCACCCGGCCTACGAAAAATTCTTTGGCGTCAACGGAATCGTTACTACCTGTTTGAACTCCCAATATTCCGACATCGGTATTCCCCACTTTACCCGTCAACTTAACTCCTACTTCCAGTGGGACTTCGTTGCCGTTCAGCAATCCGATTCTTCTGCTAAAAAAGGGAAATACATCCACTCGTCCGGGAGGTGCCCCACCGGGCTGTTGAGGACCCGTGCTGGCAAAATCGAACACCCCCACATCCTCCAGAAAGAACGAACGTTTTTCCGGGAAGAAAAGAGAGAAACGGGTTAGGTTAATTTGACGGGCATCGACTTCGGTTTCTCCAAAGTCCGTATTAATGGTCCCTGTGAGTTTTAAACTTGGAGTTATATTCCAAAACACATCTAAACCTGGCTCAAAATCGACATCGTTATTTCCAGTAGATTTAGTGTGCAACAGGCTTGAGGCCAGAAAGGGTCGGACATCCAAACCAATTCCTTGATTGATTCCTGTCATGTTCGAAATTTCACCGGCTTCAGATACCTTTAGAAATCGATTTTCCAGGCGGGACCCTGACCACATGTCTTCCTCAAGCTTGCGATAAATAGTACGGGAAATATTGAAACCCCACTCAGAGCTGTTTCCAGGAAAACTGAGACTTTTAAAGGGAATGGCAATTTCAGCCGTCCAACCCTCTTCCGTTATCTGTGTCCGCAAATCCCAAATGGCATTCCAATCCGTATTCAAATCCTGAGTCCCAAACACCAAACCATCCACTAAAGCGCCATTCGGATTAGTGGCGAAATAAAATGCACTTTGTTGATCCCGGAAGGTATCCAGAAGGATTTCCAATCGATCATCTGAGCTCACACTCGCATCTCGAGACATTTGCGCACGAATAATTTTATCGGGTTCAGAATCGTAAGCGACAACACCGATATAAAGGTAATCAGCATTTCTCAATAAAGTGACATCTGTTCGTTCGCTAGGGGTTGTCCCCGGGTTGGGCTGTCTCTGAATCAAGTCTCCAATTGTAGAAGTCGATTTCCAAACAGCTTCATCGAGTTTGCCATCAATCACAATATTCTCGGATATGGCTGTTACCGCAATCCGTCTTTTCTCAGAACTTCCTTGGGAGGAGGACTGAGAATAAGCATGACTTCCAGTCACTAACAAAGCAGCAAGAAGCCAATTGATTCGATTAAAGAGCGATGCTTTAAAGTCATAAAACACCAGGGAATTTGGGCAGGGAATTTTCACAGGATCTGGGGAAACCTAGGTAGGATTTTTATTCTGTCCAGTCAACAAAACCTCAACCAGATACTATTTTCTTATTATCGAAAGGCAAGGAATCCAAAGATCCGGAAATCAACCTTCTCCGATACAATAGAGCATATTTTCTGACCGATAATACATCAGTCCATCCACTATGGCTGGAGTAGCATCTGTTATCCCAGGTAAATGATTCTCGGATACTTCAATATACTTCGTAGAGTCGGGTTTGATCACCTTGGTGGTGCCGTCGCGCAATATGAGATACAATAAACCTCCCGCGATAAAAGGCGAAGCTTGTACCTCGGTTCGAAAACGTTCACGCCAGAGAATCATTCCCGACTTCGCATCCATACAGGCGAACTCCCCCTTGTTAGTACTTCCATAGAGATAGTCCTCATGAAAAACCAAAGAGACTATGTACGCATCAAAACGATTCTTCCAAATGACCTCCCGACGGCGCAGGTCGATGGCTGAACATCCCATTTGGGGCCATCCACCTCCTAGATACAAATAGCGTCTATCCAACAACGGAGTACCCACGGTAGCATCGGAACCGGCCTCTACATCCCAAAGCATTTTCCCTGAGTCTGGATCATAGAATTTTACTCTACCTAACCCAACAGTCACCAACTGATCCTTACCCTGTATATTAAATATCCGTGGGGTAGAATAACTGTGAAAATCAGCATCGTCTGGTCCGTCCCGGAAGGATTTCCAAAGTTCTTTACCGTCCAAAAGATTGTAAGCAACCAGGACAGGGTTGGGTTCCATGTCACAGAGGACAATGACGCTCTTCTTGTAAACCAGGGGACTCGATCCAAATCCAAAATTGGATTTTACTTTGGCAACTTCTTTTTCCCAAAGACCTTTTCCATCAATTGTATAAGCCGCCAACCATATCGCTTTCTTAAAGCCAAATAAAACAGTCACTGTTTCACCATCTGTGGCGACGGAAGGAGATGCATGCGTATTATTCTTATGAACATTATTTAGCAGCTCCCCCCAAAAGACTAATTTCTCCCAAAGCTTTTTGCCGGTTTTCTGATCATAACAAAGCAAATACGTCTTGTTTCGCTTTTCATCAGCCGTCGTCAGAAAAATCTTCCCGCCTGAAATAATAGGGGAAGAACTTCCACGTCCTGTAACAGGCGATTTCCAAATAATATTCTTGTTTTCAGACCATTCGGTTACAGCACCTTTACCAGAAACTTCCCCCTGCCCATCCGCAGCCCCACGCCACTGGTTCCATTGTGCATTTGCGGAAGAAACAGCTAAAATGAGTATAAATAAAAGTGAGAACCACCTTTTCATGGCACCTTTCTTAGGTAGCCACCATTGGAAATGCAATCTTCAGATTCCATGACCGTTATTTGTAAAAATCCAAGTTATATGAAATAATTCAGTCGCTGGTTGAAAAACTTCAAGTGCCTCAATAAGGTCGATCAGTATGAAAAAATTCACTGCAATTGTGCGATCTCAACTTGGATTACTTCTGGTGTCTGTTTTCCTGAATACAGGCACAATAATGGTTAATGGAGAAGGACTTCCAAATATTATTCTAATTTTCGTAGATGATATGGGTTACGCTGACATCGGTCCTTTTGGTGCAAGAGACTACCCTACTCCAAACCTCGATAAACTTGCTCAAACAGGGCGTTGTTTCTCAGATTTCCATGTAAGCGCCCCCGTATGTTCAGCCTCCCGAGCGGCTTTGCTTACAGGAGTCCTGAATACACGTCTCGGAATTACGGGAGCTTACAGCCCCAAAGCAGAGGTAGGACTTAACCCAAATGAAATGACCATTGCTGAGCTTGTTAAACAAAAAGGCTACGCAACTGCGGCGTTTGGAAAATGGCATTTGGGTCACAATCCGAAATTCCTGCCGACCAACCAGGGATTTGATGAATACGAGGGGATCCCCTATTCCAACGATATGTGGCCTCAACACCCCAGGTATGCACACCTGCCTCCCAACGATCCTGAGCGTTTTAAAGTCTATAAACCACTGCCATTTGTGAAGGATGAAGAAGTTATAAACCCCGATCTGCAGCCAGCCGATCAGGCACTGCTTACACGCCGGGCAACTGAGTCAGCCCTATCATTTATTAATCGAAACCACAAACAACCCTTCTTCCTCTATATGCCGTACTCCATGGTGCATGTGCCCATTTTCGCCAGCGATAGGTTTCTCGGAAAAAGCGGTGCAGGCCTTTTCGGTGATGTCGTAATGGAACTCGATTGGTCTATAGGAGAAATTATAAATGCTTTAGAAAACCATAATATCCGGAACAATACCTTGGTGATCTTCACCACTGATAATGGTCCCTGGTTGTCCTATGGAGATCATGCCGGATCAGCCGGTATTTACCGTGGTCAAAAGCACACCTCGTTCGATGGTGGCACACGAGTTCCAACTATAATGAATTGGCCTGGGAAGATTCCTGCCAACACTCACTGCGATCTTCTAGCTTCAACCATCGATATTTTCCCCACAATCGCAAAACTTATTGCTGGAAAACTTCCTGCTCACAAAATCGATGGTCTAGACATCCGAGGTCTCATGTTTGAACAATCCAATAACAAATCACCGCACAATTTTTTCCCTCAATATGGAAGAGGTGAATTACAGGCGGTTCGAAGTGAACATTGGAAACTCGTCTTTCCGCACCTATCGAGCAGCTTGAACGGAAGGCCCGGTGGAAAAGGCGGATTCCCTGTCGATTATGAAAATTTCATAACAGAGCTAGCCCTGTATGATTTAGACAATGATCCTGGCGAAACTACCGATGTGAAAGATCAACACCCGGAAATATTTAAACAACTATCAGCGGCAGCCGACAAATACCGAGATGACCTGGGCGACAAACTCACGAAAACCACAGGTAAAAATTTGCGTCAACCAGGAATTTTGAGCGCCGACGACAAACGATTGGCCTGGTAGTCCAAAAAACAAATTTTCAATGAATCGATAACCCTCTGTTTTTTGAAAGGAGAGGAATTACTAAACCTCATTAGTGGTTTCCCTTAATTATTAAACAAAATTACTGTTAAACCTTGAATATATAGCAGTGTTCGGACACAAGTCTAAGTGGTTCTGAACCCGCCAATCTTCATTGTTTACCGTTATTACCTCCTTACTTCGTAAACCACTCCTAAAATACCTGAGTGTTTTTGGACTCCTGGTCCCTTTGTTGCAGGCTCAGGCCCCTTACCAATTGGGCGATATCGACGCCGATGGTCAGCCCACGGTTTATGACCTTACCCAGCTGATCGCGTTATATAAAGGAGAGATCGAATTAACCGACAGCCTTAAACCCTATTCGGACCTCAATCAGGACGGGAAAACGGACCTTACTGATATTTATCTTCTCAGAGATGCGGTCCTGAAACGGATAGACTTACCCGTTCCAGATATAACGCCTGAATTGGATTCTGAATCTGAATCTACTTCCATGCCTACTTACCGCATGTTGGGTTCTACATGGCCTGGAAGCCAGGTGCTAATCGAAGGGGGAAAAAGTCCGATAATAGTAAATACGGACGCCAACGGAAACTTTGAAGTCGAGGTAGAATTAAATAAAAATTCAATCAACAAGCTATTTATCACCGCGATTAATTCGAATGGTGACGCAAGCCATCCTCAATCCATCGACGTAACCCACGATTCTGTTCCGCCAGATCTGTTTATTGATTTTCCCGCTGACAATGAGGAGCTGATAACTGCAATGGCCGACATTGCTGGGCGTATTGGCGATGTTTTGAGCGGCTACCAAGGCCTGGATGTAAAAGTAAATGGAGAATCAGCAGAGGTCATAGTAGGCATTGGCCAAAATGGAACTTTTGAAAAAGGAGGTATACCTCTTGAAGTAGGTAAAAACGTAGTATCCGTGACAGCCAAAGATATGTTGGGTAATTCCGTTACTAAAACGAAAACACTTTACCGGATCGTACCCCAAGGACCTACGATTTCTGCCTTCACGGGAAATGGCCAGACCGGGATTATTCATACGGGATTACCCCAAGCCGTAAAAGTAAAAGTTCAGTATCCGAATGGGGCGCCTGTCGCCTACAAATGGGTGGATTACAAAGTGATTCGCAGTAACGGTTTGTTAAGCACAAATCCAGTTGATTTCTCAGAAGCTAAACAAACGATTCAATTAAGGACAAATGAGGATGGTGAAGCATTCGCCTACTGGAGAATGGGATCAGATGCCGGTTGTGGAAATAATCGAATTCAGGTCACAAGTAAGGACGTCGCAGGTACTGCTTACTTTTGTGCCTCGGCTAACCCACGCCCTGCAGAACAAATAAACATTGGATCAGGGAATGATCAACGCGGTGCAGCAGATACCAACGCCATCGATCTCCTGAGAGTCTGGGTCAACGATACCTGCAATGGAGTGAAAGATATTCCAGTTATTTTCACGGTTATTTCCGGAGGAGGAAAAGTGAATGGTGAAGATGAAACAATAGCAGTCACCTCAATAACGGGCCACGCAGGAGTCTCGTTTAAATACGGCCCCAATACCGGTAACAATGTAATCCAGGCAACCTTTGATGGAAACACCGGACCTCCGGCCACCTTTGTCTTATTTGGTGCAGCCAGTGATAGCACGGTGCCGACTTCATTTTCAGGTGTAGTGTTCGATAACTCAAACCAACCAATCGGAGGCGTTCGTTGCCAATTGGAAATTGGAGGCGAATTTCTGCCTCCCGTGTTGTCTGGTCGGAGGATGCCGCAGGTTATTACCTTGAGGAAAGCCTGACCCTGGGTGCTTTCACCAATTGGCAGAGCCTAAGCCAGACTGCACTCGAAGAAGCTGGTGAACTGGTGATGAGTCTAAACATCAGTGGCCAAGCTCGCTACTTCAGGCTGAATCTTGAGGCGCCTCTGGTCACGCTCGGTAATTTATCTCCGGCAAATCGAGAGCGGGGTGTAGCCGTCACGCGCGAAACCATTATCCATTTCAGCGCCCCCCTATCCAGCGAGACGATCCTCGATCAGGATATGTTTTATGCCGAATTCGGCGGCAGTAAAATTCTTTCCCGCGCCGAACTGTCCAGCGACGGAATGAAGGCAACGCTGTTTTATCTGGAACCACTGCCGGGCAGCGCACAGGTGGTGGTAACCTTCGACGGCGACACAGTAAAGGACCACGCGGGCGCATTCGTCGATGCCGATGGTGATGGCGATCCGGGAGGACAAGCCGTCATCGCCTTCAATACCCTGAGCTTGAGTCCACTGCCAGGCACCGGAGTGACGGGACAGGTCTTTGCATCGGAGTTGGCACCGGCAACCGAGGGAGGCGAGCCGGTGGATACACCGCTGGCCGGAGTGACAATTACTATCGATGGCTTGGAGGAGACACATCGCACAGTCACGGATGAGACGGGAAGTTTCACCCTCAGTCCCGTTCCCCCAGGACGATTCTTTGTCCACATCGACGGTCGGACGGTGGTGGATGAAGCCGCGGGCATCCGGTATCCAGATCAGGCATACTATCCTTTCGTGGGGAAGGCGTGGGAGGCAGTGGCAGGAGTGATGGACACTCCGGTCGGTGGCACTGGAACGGTTTACCTGCCGCTGATCACAGTGGGAACTTTACAGGCGACGAGCATGACGGAGGATACGATGATCGAATTGCCTCCGGACGTGGTGGCAGACAATCCAGCCTTGGCCGGGGTATCCATCATGGTGCCAGCCAATTCGCTACTCAGCGACGACGGTACACGCGGCGGGATGATAGGAATCGCACCGGTCGCGCCAGATCGATTGCCGGGCCCATTGCCACAGGGATTAGATCTCCCGCTGGTGATCACTGTTCAGACCGATGGTCCGAGTAATTTCGATCAACCCGCACCCGTTTGTTTCCCAAATCTACCCGACCCAACTACTGGCGAGCTGTCACCGCCGGGAACCAAGGGCACTTTGATGTCCTTCAATCATGATAAAGGGATTTGGGAAGCCGCGGGAGGCATGACCGTAAGCGCTGATGGAACACTTGCCTGTACCGATCCCGGCGTGGGCATTCTTCAACCGGGTTGGCACGGTTGGATAGGTGAAGCCTGGAGAGAGTTTTTTCCGCCGCCGCCTCCAGAGCCACCGGTTTGCTATTGGGCAGATATCTCTGATTGCCTTTCTTTTGCTAGAGGCAGCCATGATGTGTGCAATTTCTATGCATATCAAGCATACAATGAGGCTACGAAAATCTGTGACGCGAGGGAAAAAACTCTCCATCCTGAAAATACGGGTACAGATAATAGGTCTGATCAGTGGGTTGAATGCAAATTAAAATATGGGAATATAGTGGATGCTAAGGATGAGGCTTGCGTAGAACAATTTGAAATGGATTTAGAATATTGTGAAGTATGCCACGTGGAATCCACAACTCCGCAAACTAATCCCGCTAAGGCATCCGCTGTGATACAAGCAGCGCTAAATGAACCTACTATTGAGGAGGAACTCGCCAATATTTTCGAACAGATTAAGGATTTGCTTCGCCCAGTTTTGTCCAATCAGTCGCCATTAACTCCGGAATTGGTGGCCCAAGAAAACGCTCTCCATCAACTGGCTGATACGATGGCCGGTGGAAACGCTGGCGAATACTTGAGAAATCTCATTATCAAAAAAGAAGAAGCTCTTCTTCTCGAAGCCAACAAGACCGGGATTGAACTGGATGATTTGAAACTTGGCAATGCTCCAGCTTACCCAGTGTTGTATGCGGCCAATATCGCAAGACCGAGCGGCGATGTAGTTCTACGTGGAGAGACACAGCCCTATGGTCAGTATACCCTATTCGTACCTGCTGATGGAGAGTTGCTGGACGTAGTCTTCTACGACCCGATTACCAAAGGGATAGCAATCATCTCACCTTACTTGAGTCCCAACCTTCCCTACAACTTGCCCCGTTTCAACCTGTTTCCACTCCCAGCGGACGCAGTCGACTCGGACGAGGACGGCCTTTCCGATCTGGTCGAGGAGGTTTATGGTACCGATTCGAGAAATGCCGACTCTGATGACGACGGAATACCCGATGGCGCGGAGGTTGAGCAGGGCACCAATCCGTTGGACGGATTACCTGTCCAAACAGGAGTCATTGGCACCCTCAAGACGGCGGGCAAGGCCATTGATATTGCCACCGGAAACAATCTCGCGGTATTGACTGAGGGCGCCAGCGGAGTCTCCATCGTGGACATCACTGACTTCAGTCAACCGACCATACTCGCGCAGCTCGACACTCCGGGCACCTCGCAACGTGTCGCCTTTTCCGGCAATCTCGTGGCCGTCGCAGACGGCGATGAGGGTCTGACAGTAATCAACATTTCGAACTCAGCGAATGCACGAATCACCCAGCGGGTTAATCTGCCTGGCACGCAGGCCATCGCCGTCGGAGCAGGCATCGGCTATGTCGGGCTCAGCTCCGGTCAGATCGTTGTCGTGCATTTGTCCAGCGGAAGTATCCTTGACCAGTTGAGTGTGAGCGATCCAGTGCAAGACCTGGCTCTCGAAGGCGATTATCTCTACGCCCTGACCGGTGATCGACTGCATGTCATTTCTGTTCTTGGGGACGTGTTCGCAGTGGTTGGCTCTGCCTCCTCTCCGTTCGATGCATCGCAAAACACGCGACTCTTCGTGGGTGGCGGCGTGGCATACACCCTGCACAGAACAGGCTACAATACCCTCGACGTCAGCAACCCGGCTGAACCGGTTTTGATCACTCAGGGTAACACCACCCAATTCGGCTGGAGACAGATCGTGGCGAATGGTTCTGGCCTGGGGCTCGCCGCTGTTGGTCCAAACAGCACCAATGACGGAGCGCATGATATTTCCCTCTACGATCTGACCGATCCGGCGCAAACCGAAGTGTTCGTCACCACCTTCCCGACGCAGGGTAAAGCCCATGCCGTTTCCATCTTCAACGGATTGGCCTATGTGGCAGATGACAGCGAAGGCATGCAGATCATCAACTACCTGCCCTACGATGCGAATGGCGTGCCGCCAAGCATCACACTCTCCAGCAGTTTCGGCGAGGGCGAAGCAGAGAGCGGACAACGGGCGCGCGTGACAGCGCTGGTCGGAGACGATGTGCAGGTGCGCAACGTCGAATTTTATCTCGATGGTGTGAAGGCGTTTACGGACAGCGCGTTTCCCTTTGAATTTAGATTCGTTGCACCAATCCTGAGTGAAGAGAAGGATTCCTTCCTTCTGAGTGCCCGTGCCGTGGATACGGGAGGCAACTTCACCTGGTCCGATGAACAGGTGGTTCCCCTCGGGCCAGATATCACCGCACCGAGAGTCACTGCGACGACGCCAACCGGTGGGGCCAGGACATTGCTCCGCATCCAAGCATTTTTCAACGAACCCATGGATCCGGAGACGTTGACCTCCACTTCACTCACACTGTCCTCAGCCGGACCAGACGGTCTGCTCGACACGCCGGATGACGGGGAACACGGAACACAGTACCGTGAAATTCTATATCGCCCGGATCAGTCGTCGGTCTCCCTGAATTTCGCACCCCTTCCAGATGATTTGTATCAGGCTGTAATCACCACCGCCGCCACGGATCTCGCCGGAAATAATCTAGCTGAGGATGTCTTCTGGACCTTCCGTGTGGCAGACGCAGCCTTCTGGATCTCCACCAATAATGGCGAGTGGAACGACCCTATAAACTGGAGCGAGGGGGCAATTCCGGTTCCGAATGACGACGTGATTTTGCCGAGTTTTGACAATGTCGCGATCACCCTTCCTTCAGGAGTTACTCAACTAAGAAATCTCACGATTTATGGAGCTCTGGCAATTTCAGCAGGAAGCAGCTTGGAAGTGACTGAAAACCTGATTCTAAATGGAAGCCTGGAAATCAGTGGAGCTACCCTGGCACTCTCCGGCATCGCAGAACTCAATCAAAACCTGACCCTCAACGGCGGAACGATCCTCGGTGGAACGGTGACGCAGACAGACGAGGGACGGTTGTTGTTCTCCAACTTTCAAAGCGTGCTCGACGGCGTGAGCGTCAACGGCGACTTGGACCTGACCACGGGAAGCGCCCGCGTGCTCATCAGCAACGGGCTGACCCTCAACGGCACCGTACGGATAGACAACAACGGGGGCATCGGATTTACCGGGGTGCAAACTTTCGACAATGCCAGTGTCGTGTTCGAGGGTAGCTCCGGTTCCCTGAGCGCGGAGGGCAACGCCACC
The DNA here is from genome assembly GCA_027622555.1 of Verrucomicrobiota bacterium. Taxonomy (NCBI): domain Bacteria; kingdom Pseudomonadati; phylum Verrucomicrobiota; species Verrucomicrobiota bacterium. The sequence goes on along the minus strand of JAQBYJ010000021.1, from coordinate 32,447 downwards.
CTGACCCTCGGTCCCGCCATGGTGATAAGCGGCAAGACCGCCGATATCGGCCGGCCCGTTTTCCAGGGCCTCAGCAGCCATCTCATCAACCAGGGACTCATCTCCGCCGACATGGACGGAGGTACTTTGAGGATCAATCCGACACAGTTTACCAACACTGGCACCGTCGAGGTTAAGAACGGCGGCAACATCAGCCTCAGCCTCATCGGTAACACTTGGAGCAACTCGGGCCTGGTGAAGGCCACGGGCGGCATGCTGACACTGGCCGGAACCTTCACAAACACCGGAACGATTCAGGCCGACACTGCGACGGTTAATCTCAATGGAACTTTCACTCTGCCCTCGCTGGGGACGTTCCAGCGCACGGGTGGCACGGTCCAGGTGAGCGGGGACTTGGACCTCACCGGCGATACGCTGACCCTGGACGCCACGACCGGAACGTGGACCCTCATCGGCGGGACGATCATGGGCGGGACGGTGACCCAGACGGACGAGGGTCGGTTATTGTTCTCCACCACAGCAGGCACGCTCGACGGCGTGAGCGTCAACGGCGATCTGGATTTGACCACGGGCGGCTCCCGCCTGCTCATCCGTAACGGGCTATCCCTCAACGGCATCGTGCGGATCGACAATAACGGGGGCATTGCATTTACCGGGGTGCAGACTTTCGACAATGCCAGCGTCGTGTTCGAGGGTAACTCCGGTTCCCTGAGCGCGGAGGGCAACGCCATTCTGACCCTCGGTCCCGGCATGGTGGTAAGGGGCAAGACTGGAACTATCAGCCGACCGATTTTCCAGGGCCTTGGCAGCCATATCATCAACGAGGGCCTCATCTCCGCCGACACCGACGGAGGTACCCTGACGATCAATCCCACACAGTTTACCAACGCTGGCAGCATAGCCATAAAGGCGGGCAGCGTGGTATCTGTTTCGGAACCTTTTACACAATCCAACAGCGGAACACTGGCTTTCGAACTGGGCGGAACCTTGGCCAGCGAATTTGGAAGACTCATCTCTAGCTCCGCATTCACTCTCGATGGAACGCTCGACGTAAGTGTATCAGGTGGTTTCACACCTACCTCAGGAAACGAATTCGAAATCATGACCTTCGGCTCGGTCAGTGGAGACTTCACAACCAAGAATGGATTGGATCAGGGGGGGCTTACACTCGAATTGGACTATGGTGCAACCAATCTGCGTTTGGTCGCTCCTTAAGAGCAAATAGAACCTAGGGTTGTTACCCAGGTTTATTCGCTTTGGGTCTGATATCTCGAAGCTTGCTTTGGCTTAGGTAGGGACGCCTCGCCGAGGCGTCCGGGGTGCCTGTCGCCAGAGTTGCGGCCGGTCCGGTCGACCGAGCCGTATCGAAAACGGCGGTTTGGGCCAAACCGCCCTAACTTTAAATGCCTCGGTGCTAGCTCCTGGGTTCTTTATTCGCAACAATGACTGCACGTATAGGCGCAGGGTAACCTTCGACTGTCCGAGTCGGATCCTTTGGATCCAAAAAGTCCTTTAATGATTCGAAGGTCATCCAGTCAGTGGTTCGTTGTTCTTCGGGTTTCGTAGGAGTCACGTCGATACAACGAACGTTCAACCAACCGGCGTCCTTTAATGCAGCTTCTAAAGTTGAGACAGAGGGAATATACCACACGTTGCGCATTTTAGCATAACGACCTTGGGGAACAAGTACCTCCCCTTCATTTCCTTCGATCACTAAGGTCTCCAACACAAGTTCGCCGCCAGGTCGCACATAGTTTTTTAACTGCTGTAGGAATTGGTCTGGATTCCGACGATGATAAAGTACACCCATCGAAAAGACAGTATCGAAAAACGGTAACTCAGGCGGAAGATCCTCCCAACCCATAGGAAGAACCCAGGCAGGCAATTTCTGGGGAGCAAACTGTTTTGTCGCCCAGAACTGCATCACAAAAAGTAGATAGGGATCTATCCCCACGGCGAGTTTTGCGCCTGCACCCAACATCCGCCAAAGGTAGTAGCCATTTCCGCACCCGATATCGAGAACCGTCCGACCTTCCAATGGTTCAATATGGCCTTTCAAACGGTCCCACTTCCAATCGGACCGCCATTCGGTATCGATCTCCACTTCACCAAGTTTCAAAGGGCCTTTTCGCCAGGGGTGGAATTGCCGCAAGGCGGACTCAGCAGCAGGAACATTACAATCGCCGTCGAAGCGAACCCCTTCGCAAATATCTGATCGTTCGCAATCGAACTTCGGCAAGGCGTTCAACGCCGCTAACCATGTCGGCAAATGACCATCATTTGAATCCTCGATATTAGAATTCACAAACCGTCTCAAATCGGAAATCCATGAAGCAAACGGTGAGCCTTCTAGTTGTTGATAGAGGGGACTATAATCGATCCTGTTCACATCCAGACAAGATTAAGCGGCACTGCGGGGACCAGTCTTCGCTGAGAAGCTTCGCCAAGGCACGCGCAGTGGCCCTACCCTCAATTGGTATTCCAGGTAGGGCAAGAGCTTCCAGCTCTGCCGATTCGTGTGGGAAAAATATTCGCTCATTCCTTAAACGCGATCAACGAAGCAAAATTAAAACATTGAAACCACCGGGCAGACCACGAGAAGCCTGCTTGCTCAAAACGTGCCTTATGATCCTCAATTGATTCAGGAACCAGGACGTCCTCCAATGCACTTCTTTTTTGGCTAATCTCAAGTTCGCTGTAACCGTGTGCACGTTTGAAACCAAGGTGGAGTTCTGACATAGAATCCTGGATACCGGCCTCATCGAAAGCAATTTTTTCGGACACGAGTAACACCCCGCCTGGATTCAATCCGGCATAAACAGTTTCAAGTAGAGCAAGTCTCCGGTCTAAAGGAATAAACTGTAAGGTGAAATTCAGGATGACGATTGAAGCATTCACAATTTTGGTATCGAGTATATCCTCACAGCGCAGATCCCATTCATTGTAATTTGCCTGAGCAAGATTCGCCGCACATCGGCTTATCATTGGCTCGGAATTATCGACGCCGACTAATTGAATATTTTTATCTTTAACCCCAGCCAGGAGGGCCAAGCTGGAAGCACCGAGAGAACAGCCCAGATCATAGAGGCTCGTTTCTTCCTTGGCATATTTTCTGGCAATTAATGTGATCATTGAAAGCGACATCTCATAACCTGGCACAGATCGCTGGATCATATCCTGAAATACCTGTGCCACTTTTTCATCGAAGGCAAAGCCGCTTGGACTTTCATCAAATTCCGAAAATATTTCGTCCTTACTCATGAATGGCTCCTTCTCGGGATTGGATTTTATGAATAGCCCAGCTTGCGTGTTCGGCAATCATTTCATCTTCGCCGTCCGCCTCTTTCTGAAGTGCTGACAAATCTTCAGCCGCCCCAATGTTACCAAGAACTATACATACGTTCCTTTTCCACCGAGGTAGTTTTAAACGAGCAATGGGAGTTCCTTGAAACCGTTCAATAAAAGCTGCTTCGTCCCAATCCAGAGTTTCCGCCAAGTCAGGCAATCCTTTGAAATGAAATTTTATTTCCCGCGTAATCTGCGCCCAACGATTCCAGGGGCAAACATCCAGACAATCATCACAGCCGTAAATGCGATCCCCAATTGCGTCACGAAACTCCATAGGAATTGGACCATGATGCTCAATCGTCAGGTAAGAAATACAGCGAGTAGCATCCAATTGATACGGAGCCGGAAATGCATTGGTAGGGCAAACATCCAAACAACGGGTACAGGAACCACAATGATCCTGCTCCACCGGATCGGGATCCAAATCCAAGGTAGTTATTATCGACCCCAAAAAAAGAAATGTGCCATGATTGCGGTGCAGAAGTAAGGTGCTCTTACCCATCCAGCCCAGACCTGCTTGAGCGGCGATTGGTTTTTCCAGCATGGGTCCTGTGTCGACGTAAGGTTTTTGATCTCCGCCCTGATCACGCATCCATGAGCATAATTGTTTCAGCCGCTTATACATCAGCTTATGGTAATCTTTGCCGAGGGCGTACTTTGCGATTCGCCCGCGCATGGGAGGATCGTCCTGATAGTAGTTTAAACCGACCATCAAAATGGATCGTGCTTCAGGAAGGATATTCCTGGGTTGAAGACGGCGCTCATTATTCCGCTCCATCCAACGCATTGTGCCGTGTTGTTTCTCTGCGATCCAATTCAGATAATACGCTTTACGGAGCTCCACATCAATCGACGAGAATCCACAAACATCAAAGCCAAGTTCCAGGGCTTTGGTCCTGCATTGTTCCGTCAGTGTTAGGGTGGATGGCACGAAGAGTCAGCCTGCATACCCAGCTACCCAGCTCAATGTAAAATATAGGGTTGCCAAAGTACGCTTCTGGGCCATTTTTCCCCGAGCCTGCTAAAAATTCCCAGGTGTTGCAATTAAGCAATGAACAACTGAATTTCATGAAAACTGTTCTAGTTTATTCTGGAGGAATGGATTCAACCGTCCTCCTTTACCATCTGCTCGACCAAGGGGCCACTGTTGCAACCCTAGCCGTCGATTACGGGCAAAAGCACAGCAAAGAGCTCATCCAGGCCGAGGTCATTACCAAAGCCTTAGGCGTCAAGCACAGGACGGTGGATCTCAGATCAATCACAGAGCTGTTTGGAAATTCCAGTTTGACGGATACGGAAATGAAAATTCCCCATGGCCACTACGAAGAGGACAACATGAAATCCACCGTGGTACCCAATCGCAACATGATCTTACTTTCACTGGCTACTGCTTGGGCCGTATCCCTAAAAGCGGATTCAGTCTCCTATGCGGCTCATTCCGGCGATCATGCAGTTTATCCGGATTGCCGTGAAGCGTTCGCCTCAGCCCTCGACAAGGCTATCCGTCTGGCTGACTGGCAGGAGATTTTCCTGAATCGCCCGTTCGTGGACTACTCAAAAGCCGATGTAGTAAAACGTGGCGCAGAACTTCATGTTCCTTTTGAGAAAACCTGGTCCTGTTATGAAGGTAATGAAACCCATTGCGGCCAATGCGGTACCTGTATCGAAAGACGGGAAGCATTCTATCTGGCCGGAATCGGGGACTCCACCATTTACACCGTTGAGGCACCAACGATTGAGACGATGATAGCACAGGAATGGAAACTTTAAGAGCCATGAACCAATTCAATCGACGAAAATCCTACGATTCGGGCCGTTACGCCGCTTCTTCAAACCGGAAACCACTGAACCTGAAACCTTTGAACCCGTTTGATTGATGTACACCTGCTCAAAAACGTATTCGGATATTCCTTTCGCCCATCGGCAGCATTCGCATGACGGACATTGCGGATTTATTCACGGACATAATTGGACCTTCAAGTTCACCTTCGGCTGCGACGCTCTCGACGAAAAGGGGTTCGTGGTTGATTTCGGAGAACTCAAATTTATCCGCCACTGGCTGAATGAGAATCTGGACCACGCCTATGTTTACAATAAGGGCGACACCGAATCGGAGCGGCTTTTGGAACAATTTCCCGGGCAGTTTAAACCTTATCAAGTGGAAAGCTGCTCAGCGGAAGGCCTGGCCAAACACGCGTTCGATCTGATATCCGTTCAACTAAAGACTCACCACGGTGACCGCGTAACACTGCTTTCGGTGGAAGTGGCCGAAGATTCGCGCAACGCCGCCAAGTATTACCCATGAAAAAACTACCGATATACGAGACTTTCTACACCTGGCAGGGTGAAGGTTGCCATATGGGCAAGCCCGCTTTTTTCATTCGCTTGTTTGGTTGCCCGGTCCATTGCCCCTGGTGTGATTCCGCCGGAACCTGGCATCCGGACTTTGTTCCTGACTCCATCGACAAACGGTCAATCGATTCACTGGTCGAACAGGCAAAATTCCATAACCCTGAACTAGTCGTGATTACCGGAGGGGAGCCCTGCATTCATGATTTAACCGGCCTGACAAATGCCCTTCACGAAGCGGGGTTTCCCATACATCTGGAAACTGCAGGTTGCTTCGAAATTCGAGGAAGTTTCGACTGGATCACGGTCAGCCCCAAGGTATGGAAAAAACCCATTCACTCCTGCCTGGTGTTGGCGAACGAGTTTAAGGTTATCGTGGATACTCCCGACGCTGTTTCAGACTGGGAGCAGGAACTAGGAACTTACTTTTCGGGGAAACCCATCTGGCTGCATCCTGAATGGTCCCGGCGGGAGGATGGACAAACCCTCGAGATGATTAACCAGGCGGTTAAGAACCGAAAATTTGCCTACCGTGCCGGCTATCAATTACATAAGCTTTATGGCGTCGATGAAGCAGCTACGGCGAAAGAAAGGCAAGTGGGCATTAAAAAACGATTCGGCAGCAAGCTGCCTTCCTACAGTTGATTTTCGGAGAGTTTTTTGTAAGAGTGGAGCTTGCTCTCGAAAGAAAATATCAGCGACATACTTTGTCGGTCGCGATCCTACCCTTCCCGCTTATACTCAGCCGTGATGTTTGAGTGAATACCACCGCGGGTGGTCCAGACTGTCTCGACCTTCATCCAACGCGGAGCACAAAGTTCAACCAGGTCGTCGAGAATCTTGTTGGTAACCGCTTCATAAAAAATCCCCTGATTACGGTAACCTTGAAGATAGAGCTTATAGCTTTTTAACTCAATGCACTTGGCATCGGCCGTATAAGTCAGGATCACCTTTCCAAAATCGGGTTGTCCAGTCACCGGACAAACGGAGGTAAACTCTTCGGCCACATGCTGAATCGTATAATCGCGATTGGAATTCGGGTTATCAAACAAGTCGATATTCATACGATGGGAACTTAGGTAATTATTTAATGAGCATACAATCCCCAAAGGAGAAGAAACGATACTTTTCCTCAATCGCTTTCTGGTAAGCATTTAGAATAAATTCTTTTCCGGCGAAGCTGCTCACCAGCATGATCAGAGTACTTTTTGGAAGATGGAAGTTGGTTACCAAAGCATCTACAAACTTCCATGCATAACCCGGGTAAATGAAAATGACAGTGGTGGATACTTGAGGCAACAACACGCCTTCATCAGAGCAGCAACTTTCCAGGACACGAACAGACGTGGTTCCAACCGCGATAATCCTTCTTCCATTCCGTTTCGCTTCGTTCAATCGATTGGCAACTTCGGGCGTTAATTCAAAATGCTCAGAGTGCATGATATGCTCCTCGAGATGGTCGACCTTGACATCCTGAAACGTACCGCGGCCTACATGCAGAGTTACTTTCTCCACAGAGATTCTTTTATTTTTAAGCTGTGCAAAAACGTCCGAAGTAAAATGTAGTCCGGCCGTCGGTGCCGCGCTGCTCCCCGGATCCCGGGCGTAAACGGTCTGGTATTGCTCACGGGTAGCAGTCGATTCTTTGATATAGGGGGGGAAGGGAGCATGGCCAATACGATCCAGATGAAGCTGTAATTCTGCCGGAGAACAATTGAAGTTCAACAATCGACTCCCGTCTTCCTCAATTCCTTCAACAACCGCCTTTAATTTTTCATCAAATAAAACCGTACAACCTAAGCGAAACTTTTTCCCCGGTTTAGCCATCACACGCTGATTACCTTCTACCGCTTCGTTTAAAAGTAATACTTCCACTGAGCCGGTTCCAACCTCCGGGATCGTCCCAAACAATCGAGCAGGAACCACCTTCGTATCATTAAGAACCAGAACATCCCCCTCTTGTAATTCTCCCGGAAGATCAAAGAAGTGCTTATGTTCCAGCGATTGGTTCCGTCGATCCATAACCAACATCCGGGAGTGGTCACGAGGCACAACCGGGTTTTGGGCAATCAACTCAGATGGCAACTCGAAATCAAAATCAGCCGTATCCATTAGAACCAGTTCCTGCAGTATACTTCTCGATAAAATCGTTTTTGAATGCGGCAAAACGCCCTGCCTCGATACTCGACCGAATACCTTTCATCAGATTGCCGTAGAAGGACAGATTATGCAAGGTAGCCAAACGTCCACTCAAAGACTCTTTGACATGGAAGAGATGACGTAAATAGCCGCGACTGTAGTTTCGACTGATGGGGTGATTGTTCTGCGCATCCATCGGTAACTCCGAATCTTTCCACATGGGAGCCGTTAAATTGACTTCGCCGAAGGTAGTGAATATTTTTCCATGACGCCCATTTCGAGTAGGCAAAACACAATCAAACATATCAACCCCGAGCTCCACTGCATTCAGAATATCAAGCGGCGTTCCCACCCCCATCAAGTAACGCGGACGATCTTTAGGCAGATGTGGAATAGAGGGAAGAATGGCCTCGGGGGTTCGAGTAAAATCAACCACCACACCACCTATTGCGTATCCAGGCAAATCGAGGTCAGCCAGTATCTTTGCCGATTCAGTCCTTAAATCTTCATAGAAAGACCCCTGCCCGATTCCAAATAAATACATCGACTCATTAGCACCCGTATCCAGCCAGCGTTTCTTACAACGGTCGGCCCAGCGCAAACTTCGTTCCATCGATGCCTTGGCCACCTCATGCGTGCATGGGTAGTCGGTGCACTCGTCCAACGCCATAGCCACATCTATTCCAAGCGCATGTTGAATATCCACAACTCCTTCGGGCGTGAGCGAAATTTTGTTACCATCCACATGAGAACGGAATGTGATCCCTTCTTCAGAGATTTGATTCATCTTGGCCAAAGACCACGCTTGAAAGCCCCCAGAATCGGTCAGTATCGGTCCATCCCATCCCATGAACTTAGCCAGGCCACCGAAGGATTTGATGCGTTCTTCTCCTGGCCGCACATGCAGGTGATAGGTATTCGAGAGGATTAATTCAAATCCAAGCCCCCGAACTTCCATGGCCTCCACACCGCCTTTGATCGCTCCGACCGTAGCAATAGGCATGAAGAACGGTGTTTGCACATCGCCATGAAAGGAGTGGAACACCCCGCGCCGGGCATCACCATCTTGCCCGAGTAAGGTATAACTTTTCGGTGACATGTTTAAGTGACAGTCACACCACGCTTCAATGCCCGAAAAACAAGCAGATGACCGAACAAAGCGGCTTGAACATGAAACACGGGTAACCACACGAATGGCAGATGGGTGACAAAGGTATTAGCCGGTTCATTTTGAAAATACCTAAACGGAGTTGGCATCGAAAGTACTGCCACGACAATGATATTAAGCAACAGAGCAAGTCCCAGGATATTCCAGATCAAGATCGCTTTTGGGCCCACCATTTTCTTTTTAATTTGAAAGGCCATTATCACCGCACTCAATCCTGCAAGAATATCAAAATTCTGACCTGAATAAGTCATTTGAACGGGAACAATTCCTTCCAGATACATCTGATGCAAAAAATACTCTACAGCGATGCGAAAGCTCTGAAAGCCGACCAACCAAACCAGTCCAGCTCCCTCGATCACCAATAAGCCAACTCTCGAAAACGCCAAAGTGAAAGTGAGTGTGAGCGCCATAAAAACTAACACCAAAATCATGGGCGGAAACTGACTGAAATCTTGCAGTGACCCCTTTTCCGCCATCATCGCTGTACCCATGAGCCAAAGTCCCAACAGAAAAGACAGCAACATGGCTCTGCCTGGTTTACGTTCTCCAAGAACTGCGACACCCCGTATCAAGGCAAACCGAAATAGAAAGAACACGGTTATGGTTATGAAAATAAATAATCCTAAAAGGTGAGTTGGAACTTCAGGCATGATGAAAAGTAGTTAAAGACAGTTTAATAAAATGACTACCTCATTCTTCAATGCGAATAATGTGTACCGGACAATTCTCTTCAGCTTCTTTCAAGGCTTTGCGGTCTTCTTCCCAACCTTCGCCAAATTGAAGTGTTCCGACCGTTCTAATCACGGAATGAAGCTCCGCCAAACCTTCGTCATTCATGAACCAGTAATTAGGGGCTACATCACAACAGAGATCACACCCGATACACTCAGGTTGTTTGTGGATTATGCGGAGCATGACAAATACCTATCGATTTAATAGCTCAACCAGCTACCGGGATCATCAAATAGACCTTGTCGTTTTTTCGAACTTTTTTAGGTACCCGAATCGAAAATACATCTTTGGCTTTGACGGAATCTACTTTTCCATCTTCCAGATGAATTTCGTCCACTGTACCCTCAACGACGCCGGTAGTTTCCCCAATGATGACGTATTCATCGCCGACTGCCACCTTACCACTTGAAGTAATTTCTGCTACGTTGAGTTTGTTGTAGTAATGGCTTACTCTACCAACCTGCACCTTTTGCTTGGTTGCTTTTGAACCGTAAGTCGCCGACCAACCCTGGTCACGTCCCAAGTAGTAACCTTCAGAAAGTCCACGGTTGTAGACGGATTTCAGATCGTCCAACAACACGGCAACAAACTCCGCCGAATAGGTCCCGGCATGAACTGCATCAATCGCTTTCCGATAGGAACTGATAACAGTATGTACGTATTCAGGTGAACGACCTCGTCCTTCGATCTTCAACACCTTGATACCTGATTGTAGTAGTTGATCCAAAAACTCGATGGTTGAAATGTCATTGGGCGACATCACGAAATTGTTATCGATCGTCAACTTCTTGCCCGTCTCCTTGTCGACCACATCATATTCTTTGCGGCAATTTTGAACACAAGCACCGCGATTGGCAGAGGCGTTATCGGTATGAAGGGACATGCCACAACGTCCGGATACAGCGACACAAAGCGCACCGTGAGCAAAGGCTTCTATTTCAGCCGGACGACCACTGGGTCCACGAAGATCTGCGGCAACAATCTGCTCATAGAGCTTGCGGATCATTTTCAGAGTCAGCTCACGGGCTAAAACAATACGGTCACAGAACTGAGTGTAGAATTTAAATGACTCGATATTGGAAACCGATAATTGAGTAGAAAGGTGAACTTCCAATCCCAATTCACGCGCACGCATGATACAGGCCATGTCGGAAGCGATCACCGCATCCACCTTATTTTCCGCAGCCACTTCAAGAAGCTTATAAACCAATTTGAGGTCGTGATCGTAAAGAAGGGTATTCAAAGTAAGGCAGGCTTTTACTCCACCTTCCCGGCAACGATTCATCATCTCCGGCAAATCCTCCAACCCAAAAGAGCGCCGGGCTCGTGCGCGCATATTTAATTGGGCCAAACCAAAATAAACAGCATCGGCACCGGATGCGATTCCAGCCTGTAAGGACGGAAAACAACCAGCTGGGGCCAGTAACTCGGTTTCTGGCAATGGAATTTCGGTGATCATCAATGATTAAAAAAGCGCTAGAGAAAGGGCGCAAAGCACCATCAGAGTCAAGCTGAACCAAATGAAGTGGCTCAAACCTCAATTTTCCATGTAAAATATATTTGACATAAGTTGGTTTTAAGATCGCTTGTAATGTTAATTATTTTTTACATCGCGTTAACTATACCATACTCAATAAAATGACATTCGACTTAAAAACTCTCTCATTCAAAGAAAAGGTTCTTTGGGTGAATCTCATCATAACCGTCGCCTTGTTCGGCTATTATTTCATTAAGGTAATGACGGATGACATGGACGGACAACAAGCTACCTGGCTTTATATGAAGGTCGTTTTCTGGGCCATCGTAATTGAAATTGTCCTGATCTCAGTGCTCTCAGGATTCGCCAAAAAGCAGGAAGGGGACGAACGCGACAAACTCTACGAAACACGCGGATACCGTTACGGATACTTTGTCCTGTTCACGGGACTCATTGCAGCACTTTGGCAAGTGGTGATTTCCTCTCTGGGGAAAACGATCTTCGAACACCCGGAAATAGGAGAAAAAGGCGCAGAGCTGGTGATTAAATTCAGTGAATATGCCTCGCCGTTTCTGATCATCCACATCATGCTCTTTACCTTGGTACTTGCGGAGATCACAAAATCGGCTGTGCAGTTATTCTATTACCGCAGAGGATTCTAAGGATGCCAAAGATTCACATCAAAAACAATATCCGGGCTCTTAGGTTTAAAAATGGAGAAATGACCCAGCAACAATTGGCCGATAAGGTGGGCGTAACGCGACAAACCATTTTTGCCATAGAGCAGGCGAAATACTCACCTACCCTCGAATTGGCATTTAAAATAGCTGCGACCTTCGTTGAACCGCTCGACGCCGTATTTCAATACGAACCCGAGTAGTTTGAATCGTTCCGGTTATTCGATTTCGAAAATGCCTTCTATCTCCACGGAAATATTTCCAGGTAAGGCAGCTACACCAAACGCGCTCCTGGTACCCACACCGGCCTCCTCGCCAAATACTTCGGCAAAGAGTTCGCTGCAGCCGTTGATGACCGCGGGGTGACTATAAAAATCAGGAGCACTGTTCACCAGCCCCAACAATTTAACCACACGCTTAACCCGATTCAGAGATCCCAGTTCCGCCTGTAAGGTGGAAAGAATTGCCAAGCCTGTTTGTCGCGCCGCCGCATAAGCAAACTCCTGGTCCACCTGATCGCCAACTCTTCCCACATACATCGTCCCGTCGCTTTTGTAGGGTCCATGGCCCGAAAAGTAGGCCAAGCCATTCACGATAACCACCGACTTGTAAACTCCGCCCTTTGGCGGACGTGGTGGAAGTTCCAATCCGAGTTCTTTAATTTTTTCTTCTGCACTCATAGTGAAATATGTTTAATGTTCTTAGTTACTTGGCCAGTTCCGATTTATCAGCTGCTTCAATTGATTTATAGTAGTAGCATGAGCTATGGATCCTGCCAGATTTTTCATTTCCTTCGGGTCTTCGAACTGATCATACAGTTCGATACCTTTGTCACCTGAGGTCCCCCACTCCACGTAACGCCACCGATCGGTCCTAACACTATAGCCGGGGACGTCTACAAATAAGGTCTGAATAAAAGCAGGACGATCCCAGCTGGCATTCGGATTTTCCAACAATGGTTTTAGACTAATGCCTTCAAGCTCAACCGGAGGAACAAGCCCTGCAAGATCGGCAATCGTCGGATAAATATCTACAAACTCCACGATAGCTGGAGAACCATTTTCCGCGGGCTCTATTCCGGGAACTCGAAATATCAATGGAGCGCGAGCCGATTCCTCATATAGACTGTTTTTTCGCCAGAGGCCATGTTCTCCAAGATGATAACCATGATCTCCCCACAACACGACGATAGTATTGTCGCGTAATCCGAGTCGATCCACTGCAGTCAGCAAACGCCCAACTTGTGTATCAACGAAAGATATACAGGCATCATAAGCCAAAATACAATCACGTGCTTCATCTTCAGTAGTTCCGAAATTAGGCCAATCAGCAGTGGAGCTTAAAGCACCAGGTGGCACCGTATCACGATACCCAGGTGGCAAGTAAGGCACCTCTGTTGTTGCCAGGTCGTATAGCTCGAAGTATTTCTTGGGCGCAATATAAGGAGTGTGTGGTCTATAAAGTCCGGCAGCGATAAAAAAGGGTTCCCCTTTGCGCTCTTCCAACATCCGAATTGTCTCATCAACCACCTTTCCATCCGTCTGCTCCGAGTCTTCGCCATCCGCCTTAAGAAAACCCATCGTATCGGTAATAGCCAATTTATTGGTATAAATGGTCATCAGGTCTTTCTCATCTACGTCGCGGCCTTTCGGATTCACCACTTCATGCCACGATGCCGGATCATCCGCACCACTCGTTCCGATATCCAAGGGCACCCGTTGATGAAATATTTTTCCAACCCGGGCGGTGTGGTAACCATTGCTTTTAAACAGTTGTGGCAAAGTCACGGCATCAGGGGCCAACTCACGAAACGACATGCTATTATTGATCATGCCTGTCGTCTGCGGTCGCAGACCGGTCAACACGGATGTTCGACTGGGCCCACAGGAAGGATACTGACAGTACGCCCGATCGAAGCGTACTCCCTCTTGCGCCAGCTTATCAATTTGAGGTGAAGAAACGTGATCGAAACCGTAACACCCCAATCGTGTGTTCAAGTCATCGATGGCTATAAAAAGCACATTCAGGTTTTCAGGAACTACGCCCTTCGCAAACGGAACGAAGGTCGTTAACAGGAGAATCAATGCCGATTTAATTATTCTGGTCATCTCGACTTATTGTTTAGATTGAGAGTAGAGTTTCACGCCCTTCTCATCGTGAAAATCAAAAGTAAGCGTTGCCCTTTTGTTTCCAGATCCTGGTGAAACCTTAACCAAAAGAAATCCTCCAGAATTTGGATTCTGTGTATAAACCTGATTGATCAGACCTTTCGGGTCAGTGGAATTTTCATCGCCCGGATTCACACCCAAACGCGAATTGGTATCGGTCAAAGCACCGCTGGCAAACTCCTGTATTCCTTCCGGAGAAATGGAATGATACTGCCAATGCCTGTCTCCACAGATGATATAAAAATTGCTGGAACCGACACCTGAATTTCCCAGCCATTCAAAAAACTCATCCCGCTCGTGCTGAAATCCTCCGATATCTGCATGATTGTCCGTCTTGTGCAAAGAATCCGGACCGATCATGGGTGTAGGTGATACCATGAGTTTGAAAGTAGCATCACTTTCCAAAAGCGTTTTCTTGAGCCATGCCTTTTGCTCCGCGCCCCAAATCGTTTTCCCTGGCCCATCTTCCATCGCATTTGGGCTTCGATACATGCGGTTTTCAACAAACCAGATTTGCAGCTCTTTACTCACCCGGTGCGTACGATACGTTTTAATGTCTGTGGCTTCCATGGGAGCAATGGGAAGTTGCTCGAGAAATATGCGCCGCGCTTCGGCAGGCGATGGCCTATAGTCACCGGAGTTGTCACCATCATCTATTCGGTAATCGTGGTCGTCCACTTCCCAATAAGTTGGGACTTTGGCAAACAGACTATGGTACCGAGGCTGAACAAATTGTTCGTGCCACTTCTGCCTCATTTCTGTGAGCGTTTCAGCACGAGGTTCTTTGGGAGTATCATAGTAAACATTGTCGCCCGTCCCTACAAAAAAATCTGGTTTCATTTTCAAAATGGTTTCCAGGGCAGGATATCCCAGATGTTTATCAGCACCCTCGTAAGGTGCAGCCAACTCCGTTGCGTTAAGTAATAAATGGATGTCCCGATCGATACGATTGTCTCCGTGAAATTTCGCATAATTCATACCTGTCACGACCACGAACCGGACAGCTTCTGATCTCTCCTTACCAGGTAGTGTTTTGAAAGACGCCACAGGGCCAGTAATCAGATGATCTTCGTCCACTCCGAGTCGCGTATGAATTTCATATTGAGTCCCTGGTGAAAGTTTTTCAAAAAAAACACGGGCAATAAAATCCCGGTAGGCAGACGCTTTAGCGGTCGCTCGATTTATTTCAGAACCATCGGTCGCATTTAAAAGAATAAATTCAACAACTCCTGCGGTTCCTTCAAGATCTCCATCAAGCAAGTTTTCACCAACAGTCAGACGCACTTGAACCAGGGCACTACTATCCGTCACTTCCCCTACAAGGATTCCCTGACCAGCCTTCGGATCGATCCTAGGAACACATCCTTGAAAGATCGGAACCGTGCAACAAATGATCAAAGCTAAAATGGAGAACGAGTGGAATCTCATGCTCTGACACTTCCCTCCACTAGAATTTTGGCAAGAAAATGTGAAACTCCAGGATAGAAGAACTGGAATTCCTAACTGGAAGCCTTTGGGGAAGTTATCGGAGTTTTGTTTCTAAAATGAATGATCATACCTGCTCCGAAAGCGAAAACAACCTCAGCAATACAGAACCAGAGAAGCTTCTTGGCGGTTCCATCATCAAATCCGTAACTGTGTAATCCAACCTGCAAAAGGTTCACACCAAACCAGGCCACGGCGACCGTGATGGGGGTCAAAGCCATAGCAACTGAAAAGCTAAGCTCTTTCAAATGACCTGATAATCGACCATGGACCAGAACTAACAACCACATCACAATAAGCAAGGCACCATTTTCCTTAGGATCCCAGCCCCAGAAACGCCCCCAGGATTGGTCACCCCAAATTCCACCTAAAATGGTCCCAAAGGTAGTGAAGAAGACCGCAACTAAACCAACCCCATAAGAAACTTTAAAAATGTCTGTATGCAGCTTCTGATCAGTCGGATCTTTAATACGTATTACCAGATAAACATGCGCGACAAGTCCTGCCAGTAAAGAGATAGCATAACCAATGGTTATGGTTTGAACGTGCGTAAGAAGCCAGAACCGCGAGTCTAATACAGCAACCAACATTACCGCGGTATCTCCATCCAATGCGTATCGCGATGCAATATAGTTTAAGACAATTCCAGCAATAGAACCAACGATCAACCCAATCGTGTCCTTCCTGATAAATTCGATGACGCAGGCAAAGAGTACCAATATCGCTGATACAAAAATAATAGATTCGTAAAGCGTAGATACCGGGGGTCTTTCCAGAATATAAACGCGCAAAAGAATTGCGGAAATTTGCAGAAACAAGCCTAAAACAAGACTGGCAAAGGCTATTCGTTGCACGAGCGTACTGTTGAGCATGTAGCCCAAAAGCAGAATCAGAAACGCAAAAGAATAAAGAACCGTGCTAAATAGGAACAGGCGTGATTTATTGTAAAACAGTTCCGCTTTATAATGCACCGGCACATTGAGCGAACTATTGGCAAGCGCTACTTGTGCAGATACATCTGCAAAGGCATCGACTGAAAATGCACCGACAATAGCTTCAAGTTCTTTTATCCGGGCAATCTCCCATTCAGAAAAATTTCGCCCATCCATAATTCCCCAGGGAGAAAACCAATCGCCCTCCTTCTGGTTTTGCAATGGCTTGATCATGCGGATTAAGTCTGAGCCCTGGTCAACCATCTTAACTTGAAGTTGTTGCACCAAATCAACCATCGCGCTTTCTTTTTCTGAAATCGCATCGCCTTCAGTACGCCCCTGCAAACTTTGGAGCTCCTTAGCCAATAATACACGCGACTGCATAAACTCCCGATAGGTGTAAGCTTTTCGTGCCTCCAATCCAATGGCTTTGGCCAACTCCTCATTTTCAATTCTGATATCTGCAAGCAAGCCAGTCAGAGTGCGACTGAGAGCATGGTATTTAGAAACCTTGCTGTACAAGGTCAACAATTGTGTCTCTGCCCGTAAACGCTCCTCGGGCTTCTTTTCAATAAGAAGTTTCAAGGAATCCAACCGCTCACCAATGCCGTTTCTCAACTCGTTAAAGGAATACAGGTAGTCCGGATCCAATCCGATTCCCAGAGCCAGAATCGCTTCCTTTTCAACTACTTTGAAAACCTTCCGCTCAAAGGCCTTTTCAGGAACAATCAAGAGCTCCAGCAACCAATCTGTGGCGCTTTGCCGATTGATCGATGAACTTCCGCGGAAAAGCAACAATTGAGACCTTGCAAAGGTATCAAATGGTTTTAGCCGGCCTTGATCTTGGACCACCAGTGATTCAAAGGCACCGGCGCGAACAGGAGACTCGTAAATCTCAGCGCTTATGAAAATGCTCGATACTAGAAAAATGAGACTTCCAATAAACTGCTTCATGCTGGGGTGACCTCCACTTTCCGTTTTGATCTCACTATTAATTTCGGCACTTGAATAAGCAAATGCAGGAATAATCCGGCAGCCATTATACAACTGGAAATATAAGGGAAATTTCTTCCTGCATTTTGCACGACCGCCAGCACCGTCGTCTCATCGGCAACACCTTCGATAAAGGATGCCTGGTAGAATGTGTAGTTTAGAGTTCTCAATGGCTCATTCATCGAGATAAGCACCTCACGTTTGAAGCCATCGGTAATCACATTTACCAACGAGCTGTAATGGGATGCCATTTGGGTTCCGGGATGAACCTTTTTTTTAAAATCCAAAAGTTCGATGGAAAATGGAAGTTGGTAGCGTTTATTTCTCAATTCGATCACATACTCTTTTCCATCAACTCGAACCGTCTGTGGAATTTCCATAAATTGAAAAACCATATAAGTGCCGTCGCTCCCCTCACCCAAACCTTCAATCTTGAGAACCATGCCCGCCATATTTTGAGCAAACTCGTTTTCCAATTTTTTAGGAACAAACTGAAATCGTTGGGCAAACCCAAACACGCCATTGGTCACTTCTGGTTCACGACGAATGATGTCGATGTTTCGATGAAAGGTTTCCACAGAAATGGTGAACGGAAGATCGGGATCTGAGATAACTGCACCTTCCTTAATATACTCATGATTGAATACCGTGACGGCATCGTAGTCAGCGTGTGATTTATCAATTACAGCAAATTCCAGCTGATGATAATCCTGGTAGTAATTACCAGTCTTCCCTTCAGGAATCGGCATACTACCTTCGTTGGAGAAATAGGCCGTAAAAAACCCACCCAGCAACAGGAGCAACATGCCGCTGTGAGTAACAAGAGTACCTATGCGGTTAAACCGAATCGGACTGTTGAAGATGAGTTTACAAGCGAGATTTACAAAAACGATCGACATCGCCAATCGACCTCCCGGAAAAATACCCCACACAAACCAGGAGGAAAAGTATTTCTGCTGCGCCATGAAAAGGCCGTTGTATTTCTGGTCAATTGTCCCGTAAACCAACAGTATGATTAACCAAATTGCGGTGAAGAAAAATACATCCGGCTTGGAAAGAAAGTGGAGGACCTTCAGAATCGGAGATTTGGGCTTAGATTCGCTCATCGTCTTGCTCGAACTAAACGTCATTGAAAACGATTGAATTGCAGAACGCTTCAAATGAGTTCTGAGCCTCCAACACTCCTGCTTTTGTTGCGGAAAGTTTGGCAAATAAAGTAAATCCGGGCCGCTCAAAGATTCCTGCAATGATAGCGCTACCGGAGTTGTCGTCGTTGATCAGTGTGATGTGTAAATACTCCATCCCCTGTCCTGTTGTGTGCATGTGCGCGTTCTTACCTATTTCTTCAGGAGCGGCGTCACCAAGACCGATTTGTCCCCGCCAGCGATTGATATTAGCCATGATCCCTCCGGCGCCCCCACCAAGTTGCACGAGTGAAAAGTCCCCAACTCCTCCATCAGAGAGTGGAACATTGAAACTGGCCAAGCGCATAGAGGACGTTGTTCCCTCTTCCCAGCCAGCGGGAACAACCCAGGTTAAAGGTAACCCTGTGTTTGGGACCGTTCCTGGATTGGAAGCAGAAGGAAGCTCGACGGCTACTGGTGTCTTGAGTACCTGGTATTTTTGAACGGATGGCTCATCCGAGCAAGACCACAATAAAAGTGATGCCAAAGCGACGGAGACAGAAGAAAGGAAATTTGAAAGATTCATTTTGAAAATGCTATGGGGACCCGGCACAGGGGTTAAGGTTATCAAATTAGCATGCTAATAACGTTACGACCCATTGTGAAGTCAACGAAGGAAATGCAATTTTCGTCCAGAATAGTTAGACACAGCGCTAAACTGGAAGGGAAAGAGCTCCCTCGATGCTTTACTCATCAGAAATCTTTTAAAGATTATTTTTTTCCTAGGCAAAAGCGGAACCATTGTGCACAACCTATTCTCCAACATGAACCTGAGATTCCCCTGCTTCTTTTTACTGATACTTGTCTACGCAAATGCCGCTTTCGGAATCGAACTGTTTTTGAAAAACGGTGACCGATTACTGGGCGAACTAATCATGGAGTCAGATGACCACTTGACGATCAGGCACCCGATTCTCGGAGACCTGGAGATTGCGAAATCCGCCCTGGCAGAACTACCCCTGGAAGAAACTGTACCTCCTCGGTCAAACCCGAGGAATAAACGAACTTTTGCGCAAATCTCTCCAGGCGAAAACCCTACTGGAGAAGAAGTGGATGGGACTGGCGAAGGTTATTCAATGGCAACCATAATCCCTGAATACATCGGATATACCCCAATGAAACTAATCCAAAGCTTAAAGAAAATGAACGCGGAGCTTGGGTTATCATTTACAGATAAGTCCAGTAGACGTGACCAAACAGACCTGAGGTTCTTTTACAATAGTAAGTGGGAGGAAGGGAAGAACGAATACCGTTTCGATACGGACTATCGTTATAGTGAATCAGATAAGGATGTTAGCGAAGACCGCTATTCAGGTGATTTTCGATTCAGGCGTCAGCAACAGCGCAATATGTTTATCCAGGCATCCACCCTATACAAAAGAGACCCTATTCGGGAAATAAATCACCAACTCGAGCAAGGAGCAGGGATCGGCTGGAAAAATAAAGTATCGCCAGCTTTTCAATATTCGATGGGGGGAGAAGTCAGATTCCGTTGGGAAGATCTCAGCTCAGGTAATAAAGCGATCGGTGGAACCAACCTCGTAACCAGTGTATTTGAGGATTCTATATTGGCACTCAGCGAAGCCTACCATCTCATTCAGGAAGCAGAAACCTATTTGAACCCGGAAAACTCCGAGGACTGGGGTTATAGCCTAGACCTGAATTTGGATGGAAAAATAACCAAAGGCTTAAGCTTTCGGTTGGGTTATGAATACAGTTTTGAAAATCTTATACCTCAAAACGTACCTCAAGAGGAAACGCTCTTTAGTAGCTCATTGCTGTATACCTTCTGATTTTATCGTGCCTCAGTAGCCAAAAGCGTTTCCAGGTCTATGGTTTTGGCATCTTTCCAAAGCTCATCGAGTTTGTAGAATTCTCTTTGCTCATCTACGAACAGGTGAACCATTACATCAAAGGCATCAACCACCGCCCATCCGCTTCCTGGGCCAGATTCGCTTCCAATCGTCCTGACCTTCAAATCCTTAAATTCGCGGGATACAGTACTCAATAAAGCCCTCAGATGAGTTTCCGAATTTCCGGATGCTAAAATAAAGAAGTCTGTTATTGAGGATATTTCGCCCACATAAAGCACTTTCAAGTCCTTGGCCTTCCGGTCGTCCAAAGCACGGACGACTGATTTTAAAACTTTATCCAACGATTGAGGAAGTTTCTCTAAATCCATAAAAATGGTTACTCTTTATATAAGTTATTCTCCACGATAATAGCGTTCACGTTTGAAGGCAATAGATCACTAACCGGCCTTCCTGCGGCAATTCGCTCACGAATCTCAGTGGAGGCGACATCGAGTAAACGAGACCTCACCTCTGAAAATTGCAACCCTGAGATGGCAGAAATCTTATTCGTGTCAATCTCGTATCCTGGTCGAGACACAACAATAAATTGCACAAGCTGGCCAAGTTCTTGGATGTCTTTCCATTTGGCCAACTGAGCACCCTGATCTCCTCCGATGATCCAATGGAAATCAATATCGGGGAATTTAGCCTTAAAATGACGCACTGAATCAATCGTGTAACTTACCCCACCCCTCTCAATTTCGCTTCGATCGATTTTGATAAATGGATAAGATTCCAAGGCCGCTTCCAGTAGCATTAATCGTCCCTTGGCATCCAGGACCGCCGGATGGCCCTTCAATGGAGATTGTGCAGTCGGAACAAACCAGACCTCATCCATGGCAAACATCCGGTAGACATCTTCAGCTAAGGACAAATGCCCCAAGTGCACGGGGTCAAAGGCTCCGCCAAGAATGGCTACAGATTTTTTCGGTGATTTCATTAAGATGTCATTATACTGAATATGAAACGAATTACGACTTTCCTCACAAAGAAAAGGAAATTCAAAACTGTTTTCGAAATGCAACCTGTAAAGATAAAGGTCATGCCACCTCAGCTGTCCACCGAAGACTTGACCTATTAAATCAATTCAATTGCACTTCGCCCTTCATGAATTCGGATACACCGGCAGCAGAGACAGTTACTGAAAAACGACCCCACGTCATCCGTCGTCTATATCAATGGACCATAAGTTGGGCTGACCGGCCTGGTGGCAAATGGGCATTATTTTTTATCGCGTTGGCCGAATCATCTTTTTTCCCCATCCCCCCCGACGTTCTTCTTCTCGCGCTCTGTGTTGGAGCTCCGACCAAAGCATTTCGATTCGCCCTCATATGCACAGCTGGATCCATCGTAGGCGGAGTAATAGGATACGGCATCGGTTACTGGGGTTATGAATTAATTGGCGAACCGCTGGTACACGCCTACCACGGCGAAGCAGTTATGGCCAAGGTCAAGGAATGGTATGACGAATACGGATTCTGGGGCAACCTGGCGGCCGCTATTACTCCGATTCCCTACAAAGTATTCACCATTGCTTCCGGTTCTTTCGAATTTTCTTTCGGCAGCTTTCTTTTGTCCTCTGTCATAGGCAGATCTTTCCGCTTTTTTGTGGTCGCCGGATTACTTTATTATTTCGGACCCAAGGTAAAAATAATTATCGAAAAATACTTCGATTTTCTGGCTATCGTATTCGTAGTTCTGTTAATAGGAGGTTTTGTCCTCATCAAATTCCTAAAATAACTGCTACTCAATCTACGTAGGTTTCACAGTTTAAAAGAATTTATAGGAAGCCACCGGATTCACAATCAAGGAAAGTTTGCATAGAAGAATCAAGGCTTGCACTGAGTAAGCTGCTTACTAACTTCCCTTTCTTCTAATGGGCCCAGGTGGCGAAATCGGTAGACGCTGTGGACTTAAAATCCATTGCCTGTGAGGGCGTGCGGGTTCAAGTCCCGCCCTGGGCACCATTGCTAAAACATAAGTCAATTTTCAACAAGGACTTATGGAGTTTTTAGGATTCGGTTTTTAGAAGTTCTACAGATTGTTCTACAAGCTGTTCTACAAAACCTCACCCTTCCACCTTTCCATAGATAGCTTGGAGGATCTCAACCTTTTTAGATAACTTTGAAAAAATGAAGGAAATTGCCTGCAAATTGAGCGTTGGATTTCCATTTGTCCGTGTCGATGTCTACAATATTGACGGTAAAATAATTTTTGGCGAATTAACCTTTTACCCGGACAACGGAAGTTTAAATTTTACTCCATTCGAATGGAACACATTTTTTGGCGATCGTTTGGTATTACCATTAAATAAAAAGTGACCTTCGCCACGCTTACCTGCGTAATCAGGATGAATTTACTTCAAATACGCTGACCTCTTTTTTTGAAATCGTTGTCCGATTAGGATCGGATAAACAATCCAACGAGAAGAACTCAAACGTTTTGCAAAGGCAAAAGGGTTACCGATCCGTCCGGTCCATACCAGCAATGCAGGCTGAAGTGCCCGGCGGAGAACTTGACAATTGACTAGTGACCCATCGGTTTCCCATAGTGACCCCATCGGTTACCCAGGAATGATTTTCACCAGATCAAGCATGCACAAGGATCCATATTGTGCCTTGGTAAATCCTGAATCGAAAAATATAAAACCGCCAGGTCCGGCACCTTTTCGCCTCCCACCTTTTTGCCGCCCTTCAGGATCAGCTGTCCAGGGGTTAATCCGCTTTGGCGGACTCCTTGTAACGGACGCGGACGGTGAGTCGGTTTCCGTTCTGGAGTTTCTCCACTTCAAACTGATCGATGGCTGCGAATAAATCGCTGAGCTTGGAAAAGCCATAAGTGCGGTGGTCGAAAGGTCCCTGGTTTGAGATATGCGCCCCAACCGGACCCAGTGGAGCCCAGCCATCTTCATCTCCCGTGGCCTGTACCGCATTGCGCAGGGTGTGCATCAGCTTGGTGTTGGCTTTAAACGGTTTGGCGGAGGCCTTCTTTTTATTCTGAGTGCTCGGGCTCTTTTCGACCTCCTCCAGATAGAGAAATTTCGTGCAGCCATTGATAAAGGGTTCGGGTGTTTTCTGCCCGCCAAAACCGATCACTTGTTTTCCGTCGGTCCGCAATCGTAACACCAGGGGCGTGAAGTCGCAGTCCGAAGAAACCAGGCAAAACGTATCCACCGCTTTGGTATAGAGAATATCCATGGCTTCGATCACCAGGCCCATGTCACTGGCATTCTTACCCTTGATAAGGTCGAAATGCTGACTCGGTTGAATCGCGTGGTCATGAAGCACTTTTTCCCAGCCCGACAACCCCTGTTTCTTCCAATTGCCATAGGCACGGCGGATGTTCACCTTACCATGGCTGGCCAGCTCGCTGAGTATGAACTCGATTTTCCCGGCGGGTGCGTTGTCTGCGTCGATGAGCAACGCGATACTTTCATTGGGTGTTTGCTCCATAAATTTCTTAACGTTCTATCCCATCCTAGGCGAAAGCGGATGAAAGCCAAGGTTCTCTTTCAAGCCGCTCAAATTTCAAACGGAGATTGCCTCGCCTGGTAAACCTAAACAGGCAACAGACTGGATCTTCTGTGAGAAGAGCTTCGACCCGCTAGTCATATATCCAACGCCTGTTTTTCGCGGATGCGTTGGGCGACGAGGCGTACATTGTACAGGTTGCTTCTGAAAGCGACGTCAAATATGTCCCCCACCACTGGGATCGCGCCGATCAGCCAGTCGATTCCGACGTTGGCCAGCATCTTGAGAATAGTCCAGGCACCGACCTTGGTTCTATAGGCTTCATAGAGCAAATAAAGTTGGGGTAACAGAGTCAGGGTATCTCCGACAACGGGAATCAAGCCGATGATCCCGTCCCATCCAAACCGTATGCTGGTTCCGGGAATGACAAATTTTGAATCAAGGAAATCGGCCAGCTTATTTATTCTGGCAAGTCGCGCCGAGTATTCATCCTCGTAGGGTTGAAGAATAGGGCAAGGGTCGTCTTCCTGGATCATCGGCTAAAGCAGAGCAGGTTTTTCCGGTTTAGTCACCCCCTCTATGGTTCTTTGCTGGTAAATTAATTTCGTGTTTCTTTTTCACCGCCAGCCAACGTGTGTGGAAATCCAGATTCCAGACGCCGAGAATACCAACCAGATCAATGGTCAACAAATCCATCGAATTCCTGATTTCTTCCCGCAGTCGTAATTAGATTGTGAGCCAAATAAATTGATAATTGACCGCTGACCCTGTCGGCCAAGGTCAGATCCTTCAGTTCTGGAATATTGAAACTCCCGGACAATCTGATTTTGTCGAGATCCAAGGTGTGTCCCCTTTGGCTCTTCCCTACCTACGCCGTCACAGACAAAGTCTCCTATGTCGGCGCGGCGTTCCCTAAGATCAAATACCAGTCGGATTTCACGCCCTCACTTACAGTTATTGCTGATGGGCGGAACATCACCAGCTCAATACTAAGCAGCATGGATAGCGTCATTTCCCTCGATTTTAAAAACGAGTGGCCGTCAATTCTAACTAAGACCCTCATCTCCACAGCCCTAAAGGCAACGGTCGACGTCGCGATCCAGAAGGAGGCCAAGGAACAGTTCGGCGTGTGGGGCCAGCTTGCAGCCAAAGCGATCACCGCCGCTGGCCAAGCGGCTATCAACATCGCCGATACGCGCACATGGCGCAGCTTGCCAAAGGAGTTCCACTACATGCGTCTCGACACCCCCGCCGATCGGTCGCTCACGCTTGCCGCTGGCACCCAGACGCAGACGGTCAAGCTCGTGCCTGGTAGCATCAATGTGGTCTACGTAATCAGCACCAACTCCATCGCTCCGATCCTTGTCGATCAATTTGCGCTCAAACCATAACGCTCTAATTCTGCCGTGCGAGGGATCGATCAAAGCCAAATTCGTCGTCGTCTTTTGGCGACGGAGAACCTTTTCTCTTCTTCTCGGTCACACCTGTCGTCACTATGAAAATTATTCCTCTCCTCGCCGTGATGAGCTGCCTCTTGCTTGCCTTGGGCTGCGCGACTAACGTCAATACCGTCGAGCGCGCCAACCCTCAGGCTAAGCCTGACATGATCGCCGATAAACGCATCATCACTGATGCCTCCCTCGGCGGCCCGATCAGGATCGTCTCGGTCAACGAATCGATTGTCTCGGGCAACCTAAAGAAAGTCCAAGTCACACTGGAAAACGTCAAGAATAACACCCGGCGTGTCAGCTATAAGTTTGAGTGGATCGACCAAGATGGCATGGCGACAAACTCGGTCGTCCAGTCTTGGCAATCGTTGTCCTTCGCCGGTGGTGAGACACAGATGGTGTCCGCGGTCGCGATCTCGCCCAAGGCCGTCGACTTTAAATTGAAACTCGCCGAGGCCAACTAAACGGCCCCGATTGCTCCCTCCACTCACCGCTCACTTCCTTCCGTTTCCGCTTTAAACTCTATGAAAAATATCCGCTCCCTTATCGCCACGGCGGCCCTCGCGCCAGCCCTGTTCCTCGTCTCCGGTTGCGCGACGAAATACGTCGACTCCAAAGGTAAAGAAACTGTGGTGTCCCTCGACCAGATCAATATCCAAGACTGGAACCAAGCGGCTGAAACGATGGTCGCCTCGCTTCTCGCTAGTGGCGTCCTCGAGCGGTCGCCGACCCAGCCCTCGATCATGGCGATCTCGCGCATCGTCAATAACACGCAGACCCAGATCGACACCGATTCGTTGACGAAGAAAATTCGTATCGCCCTCAACCAGTCGGGCAAAGTAGTCACAACGACAACTATGGGCCTTGGCGGTGCCGCCGAAGATCCCTTAGCGAAAGACGCCGGTGAGATGGCCGCGATGCTTGCCGGTAAGAAGCAGACGACGACGCTTCCCTACTACACGCTTTCTGGAAAACTCCTCGAAGACCGAGCCCGCTCCGGCAACACACGACAAGTAACATATACGTTCCAACTCTCTCTCACAACAGTGAAAGATGGTCTGGCTATGTGGGAAGATGAGGTGCTAATCACCAAACAGGGCAAACGCCCGTCGGTAGGGTTCTGATTCGTCGCCTCCTAAACCTTCAATTCAACCGGCTCGATATCGGATCGGTTTTTTTGTGGTTTATCGGCGCGCTGGGCTTGCTACTCTTAGCCAGGCGCACGCGTAGGCGTGAGTGATCCACGTCGCCTTCTCCCGCTACCTCCCCGCGATCTGGGTCTCCCCCGCCCATTGATAGGAATTTGCTTTTTAGCGGCGCAGCCGCAGAGGTGGGGGTTGTTCAAATATGTCGACCTCTTCGTTTAGGTCAGTTCCGTTTACAACCACTTGGGCATTTCCTTGTGAGAAAAATACAGCGGCAAGAAGGAGGATTATTTTTTTCATTGATGAAAAATGTAAGGGTTAGGTTGGCTAATTTCCAACGTCTTTAATTTGGAACAGGGTAAACTTCCGGGAGAATTCCATCAAGCTGCATTTTACATACTCCTGGGTGAGCTCAATCCTTCAATCTTCCTGTGAAAGGCGTTTCAACTCCCTTTGACGGGCAATCAAATCTTTTTCAATTTCATCCATGGGGCGGTTATCGACAGGAACAAGCATAACACCCGACCTGTGTTCCACGTCTGCCTTTATTTGAATGGTCTCCAACCCAAATATTTTGGAAAGCAGGGATTGTGCTCTTACCCTTGCTGAATGTGTGGACCCCTCTCCGAAGAAATTCGCCTCGCGCCAAATCATCGAAATGATTTCTTTATGTGCATCCTTGTTTTCGAGTGAAAGCTGTTCATAGCGTTTTGAAAACTCTGCCTTGGTGAAGGGATGGTGGAAAAACTCATAGCCTTGGGATGAAGCAGAATTACCCTTGTAGCCCATCTGCCTGGCGGCTTCGGTTGCGTTGAAGGTTTGAAGGTAATGCTCGATAAACTCAAGGCACCTGAGTTTTATCGCGGAAAGCTTTTTGCTGCCCGTGGGGGAGGGGAGCTTTTTAAGTCCTGACTTAATTTTCTTTGGTGGTGGCATTGTTTTTTTTCTTTCGGGTTCAAAATTTCGTCCCATAAGTCTCACCCTAAAGGGTTGTGAGACTTATGAGACATGAGACGGGCGGATTCATAATGTGTTTTGGATCATTTTGGGACTTATGAGACTTTCCTTTATTTATGCGGTGTCGCGGGTATCTTCTATTTTGGGACTTAGTGGATCATTGGGAAAGGGCTGTCCAAGCCCCTTACATTTTCGAATTCCCCCCTTTCCATCTTCAAATTCGAAGTGCGTTCCTTCGGTTAACAGGTTTTTGTAACGGAAGAATGAGTTTTTTTTAATATTTAGCTCTTCCTCTGCTGCCGTCCGCCAATCGCCAATTGACCCCACGGGCAGCAATTCAAGAAGCTCTTCCGGTTCGTGCTCTGATGGCCGTCCCTTCTTTTTCTGTGGTGCTTCGGATTCGTTCAAATGTTGAACTAAGCAGGAAGTGATTTCCCGTCCTTTGTCATCAAATCCGAGCTGAACCACCTGTAGCTTGAACGGGAATTTACCCGCGCACTCGAAATCCTTTTGCTTCGATACCGTAGCGGTAATGATTTTGCTGGCGGTATCCTGGGACAAAGTGATCTCTGTTCCGATAGCTCCAAGAAGGGAGGAGTGCCCACGGGCTCCCCTGGACTTATCCTTCCCCGTATGGTGGACTAGGGCGGCATGGGCGGCTGTTTTTGTCTGTATGCGTTGAACCGTTGCGAGCATCTTTGTCATATCCTCAACCGCGTTCTCGTTCGCCCCTGGCATGCTTCTGCTAAGGGTATCGACCACAATCAGCTTTACGGGCTCACCGATTGCCTTAACCAAATCTTCAATAGCCTCGATCAATTTTTCCCCGTGGTCGGGGTTCAATAGATCCAACTGCGTTTCGAGTAAGTAGAAAGGGCAATCGTTGGTTAGAAGCCCCGCCTTTCGAAATGCATGAATCCTTCTTTTAAATCCTGTCACGCCTTCTAGGCAGGCATAGATTACAGCTCCCTGTTCAACTTCCCTATCACGCCAATCTCGTCCCATGGCAATACATGCTGCTAAGTTTAGGGTAAAGAATGACTTTCCCACACCCGGGGCGGCTAGAATTACCGAGATATCTCCCTTGAGTAAAAGCCCCTCTATGAGGTCATTTGATTTGGTGGAAAAATCAATTTCAGAAATATGGATAAGCTCGAAATCTTTTCTGCTATTTTCGTCCTGTTCGATTTCAGAGTATTCCTCATTTTGCGTGTCCTCAATTTCTGGAAGTTCATCAATTCGCCATTTATCGAAATGGGCATCAAAGCGTCTATAGACAACAACGCTTTGCCTTTTCCCATTGTCACGGATTGCTCCTGGTGTTCTAGCCAACTGGCATTTAGAGAACATTTGTTTATCAGATCCAAGCATCACCCCACGGCGCATTAATTGGTATACATCCCCCTCGCTTTGTCCTTCGCAATCAAACCAACCATGGAGGCTTTTCCCGCCTGATCTAATGACCATGGCTAGAGGTGCAAACTCTGCCAAGTAATTCAATACCGCCGCCTGGTCATCCATTGGTATCTTGTCAGATTCGATCACAAGGTATTTACGGGGTCCTGTGTTATCGAGACATCGCACCGATTCCTCTCCCTCTTGGGTCAACCCTGTTGGTTTACTCATTGGGTTTGGTACAATGAACTGGAATTTCGTAGGGTCGTTTTTTAAGTGCTCCGATAGCTTCTTTGTGCTGCACTTATGAGGGCTTTCGTCAAAACAAACGAGTGGATCATGGGGGAATAACCCTTTCAAAATTTCTTTGATGTCTGCCTTTTCAGATGGAAATTTTTCCATTAGCTCAATCACGCTTTTTACTTCGGACTTTTCGCAAATGTCTTTAACCAACTCAGGGTCAAATTTAGGCCACTTCTTCAGGTTACCCGGCGGGCTATCATCATAAGCCTTGGCAATTACTCTTTCAATTTCCCTGGTTTCAACCGGGCGAGTGTATGCATCTCCACATGCCGTTAATATTTCTCTCAGCTCTTCCTGGTTGAAGTGTTGCCCAAGTGCTCTAGCGCACCCCATCAAATGGTTATTGAACCCATCATCGCCAAGGGTGAATAGCTTCTGCTTAACCCAAGGCAGAAGTTTTTTTATTCCGGCTTGAAGAGCTGGTGAAAGGGTTTCCACCCATTCGGGTGGCACGTGATCAAACGGCAGTGTCATTCCGTTACCCCTCCCCTCTTGAAGCCGTGCGCTTTCCGGCATACTTCCATCAGGTTATTGGCATAAGCGATTGCCTCACGAAAGCCTGCAAGTTTTCCGTTGTGTTTGATCTGGTCTAAAGTGAAGAAACCTTCGTAATGGGTAATAAAGGAAACGATAGGATTAGTTTCATGGTCAATATACGAGCTGACTCGCGCCATCGTAAAATAATCTGGACCTTCTTCTTCTGCTCTATCTCGGTCGAAATCTCGTAACCAATCTGGAAGAGCTTTCTTTATTTCCTCAAGTGCTGTTTTCCCTGTTAGGTATCTGTGAAATAAATTCGTTGGAGAAGCTGGAATTGCTTTCCACAAGTGATAATCCGTTGCTTTCATAATTCTGAAAGCCCTTGCTCTTCTAACACTGACCACTAAAGTTTCCTATACCATCAGAATACTTTATGCCGCCCGTGTGCTGAAAAGCTCCGGGCGGTTAGTTTTTTGACGGTTGTATTTGGAATTGTTTATCAAGTGCCGCTCGGACTTGTTCCGGATCCATGAAAATTCTTCGTCCTACACGATGGTAGGGGAGATAACCACGCGCCTTCCATTCGTTGAACGTCCGAAACGAAGGGCGGCTATCTGGATCAGGGAATACTATTTCTAAGCAGGAACGGATTCCCACGAGTTGCTTGTTTAGAGTACCAATTTGCATGAACTCACACAAGAGGAAGCAATTATGCTGAGGCCAGCCTAACAGATTAACATTAGTCCAATGTTAAATCTACCGATATACGACTCAACTTGGATTCCACCTCATCCGGCGATAGTGGTGCTTTTTTCCACGCTTTCTTCCACCGAGAGTAAGTTTGCGGGAAGCTGCCGTTGTAAGGAATGCCATTGTCTTTTAAATGACTAACCATTTGTCCGGCAGTTGGCTCTTTCCCTGTTTCTTGAATAGTGCGTAACCAGTACCTGTAAGCTATTTTGCTTCCATCGGTAACTCCATGGCTATTCCCTAAGGTGAGGCCTAAAAGAAGACCCAAGCGAAGCCATTCCAATGGTTTAAAATCTTCTGCATTCCTACCTGCCTCAATTAGCGGGAAAAGATTTAGGGCAATCTCATGTGAGCGAGTCCAATTGATTTTGGGATCTTTATTCCAGGCCATTTCCAAACCTTCTAACGCGAGTTGCTTTAAATCCTTCTGGTTGGATACAAATTGCCTTATGTTATCCAATGCTTCTTGTTCGTCCTTTGTATGAACTATTGACATTATTTTGGTGTAAAACGCTGCTCTTTTCATCTGGTCCTCTTTTTTCATCCAACGGCCTTTAGTTTCGGTTTGTCTTCTGTGTGGTTTCTTACCGCTTTGGCGTTCTCCATGTCGGGCACAATCGAAAAGAAGTGTTCGGCCTCTTCCTTGGGGTGGAGATTGAGGTAATGCTTTTTGACTATGCTCTCCGAATTGCCGGCCTGTAAGGCAACGTCCCCAACTGACCTGAATAAGCCAACATGGTAAGAAATGAAGCTATGGCGGGTCTCATCGTGCTGAAGGCCATAGTGCGCCCGTGCTTGCTTCATCAAGCGGTCAAAGTTGGTCGGAATCACCGGGGCGGCATCAAAGGCAACGAGCCACTTTCTGAGGTTCGGTGAAATGTTCACCTGCCGCGATTCCTTGGTTTTGGAAACGTTGGCCGGGATTTTGATTACCCCTGTCTTGAGGTTGATCAATTCACTGCTCCGGGCGGCTAGCCGTTTCATTTCCCCATCCGGGCGAATTCCAGCAAAATAGGCCAAAGCAAAGCACTTGACCAGAACGCCACCACGCCACCGCATTAAAGCCGAAAACAGGTTTTGAACGTCTTCAGGGCTTGTTGTGGATATTTCGTCCCGCTGTTCGTCAACCTGCTTGGCCGAATAAATGCGAACCTGGCTTGCCGGATTGTTGAAAATCCACGGTCTTTGGGTCGAGAGGTCTGATTCCCCCGCCCATGCGAAAAAATGGTTCAGGCTGTTTCGATAGTTATTCCAGGTTTTCCGCTTTGCCGGTGAAACTCCATCCTTAGCCCTTAGACCGCGAAGGAAGCTTTCAACCAACTGAGGGGTTACCTGATGAACGAGGCAGTCATTCGCAAAAGTGGTGAATTGGCGTAAAACGCTCTTGGATTGAACCATGGATCTATCCCTAAGCCCGTCCCTCTCGCGCTCTCCAAGGTAGGAGACAACGGCATCAGAGAAACGGATTGTAAATTCCGGGGCACGGTGGTTTTCCAGAAAATACTCAACCGCTTGGGCTAAGCTGTAAGTTTCTCCCAGTTTATCGAAAGCCTCAATAGCTTGAAGATGCTGCTCTTCGGTGAGAGGGGACAAAAGCATTCTTTGAGCCCGCCCCTGGTTCTCCAGTTCGACATGTTTGAGAGCGACAAACCTTTCCGCGTCTTTCCGCTCCTTGAATTTTTTCCGCTGCCATTTCCCGTTCTCCTTCCACCCCTGAACCAAATAGGACGCATAGCCGCGCCCGTTCTTGATTTCGTGGTGTTCCCGAATGGTTAGCGAGATTGCCGCCGTTTTCTTGGGTGTTGTTCTCGTTCTCTTCTGTCCGTTGCTCATTCATGCATTTGAGTGCATTTTAAGGGCATAATCAAGCATCTATTGCACGAAGTGTTGCACGAAAAAACTTATTTCCTTTTATTTAAAGGGTGGCCTGCGGGCTCATAACCTGAAGGTCCTTGGTTCAAATCCGAGCCCTGCACCCATCGAGGCCTACCGGT